>JAOUGZ010000318.1 GCA_029865405.1 Betaproteobacteria bacterium | reverse complement strand
CAGGACCAGATGCAGAACCAGGCGCGCAGCATGTTCGCGGGCTTCTCCCTCCCCGGGTTCCCGGCGCAGCCGCAGGGCAAGTCCGAGCCCGACAAGAAGTAGTGGTCCCCAAGATAGGGTTCGTGTCCCTGGGCTGCCCCAAGGCCCTGGTGGACTCCGAGCGCATCCTCACCCAGCTGCGCGCCGAAGGCTACGCCACGGCGAAGGACTACGGCGGCGCCGACCTCGTCATCGTCAACACCTGCGGCTTCATCGATGCCGCGGTCGAGGAGTCGCTCGGCGCCATCGGCGAGGCCTTGAGCGCGAACGGCAAGGTGATCGTCACCGGCTGTCTTGGCGCCAAGGATGGCGTCGTGCAGGCGGCGCACCCCGGCGTGCTCGCGGTCACCGGGCCGCACGACACCGAGGGCGTGATGCGCGCAGTGCACGCGCATCTGCCCAGGCCGCATGATCCGTTCACGGATCTCGTTCCCCCGCAGGGCATCAAGCTCACGCCGCAGCACTACGCGTACCTGAAGATTTCCGAGGGCTGCAACCACCGCTGCAGCTTCTGCATCATCCCGTCGATGCGCGGCGACCTGGTGTCGCGCCCGCTGGGCGAGGTGATGCAGGAGGCGGAGAACCTGGTCAAGGCGGGCGTCAAGGAGCTCCTCGTCGTCTCGCAGGACACGAGCGCCTACGGCGTCGACCTGAAGTACCGCACCGGCTTCTGGCGGGGGCGGCCGATGAAGACGCGCATGCTCGAGCTGTGCCGGGCGTTGGGCGACCTTGGCGTGTGGGTGCGGCTGCACTACGTGTATCCGTATCCCCACGTCGACGACGTGATCCCGCTGATGGCCGAGGGCAGGATCCTGCCCTATCTCGATGTGCCCTTTCAGCACGCGAGCGCGCGCATCCTCCGGCTCATGCGGCGCCCGGCGAGCGCCGAGAAGGTGCTCGAGCGGCTCGGCGCGTGGCGCGCAGTCTGCCCGGCGCTCACGGTGCGGAGCACCTTCATCGTCGGCTTTCCGGGCGAGACCGAGGCCGAATTCGAAGAGCTGCTCGCGTTCCTGGAACAGGCGCAGCTCGACCGCGTCGGCTGCTTCGCCTACTCGCCGGTGGAGGGCGCGGCGGCGAACGCGCTGTCCCATGCCGTGCCCGTGGCGGTGAAGGAGGCGCGGCGCGCGCGCTTGATGCAGGCGCAGGAGGCGATCAGCGCGCGCAAGCTGCAGGCGAAGGTCGGGCAGACCCTGCAGGTGCTGGTCGACGCGCCGGGCGTCGGGCGCTCTGCGGCGGACGCGCCGGAAATCGACGGCACGGTGCGCTTCCGGGGCGGCAATAGCGGAGAATTCAGGCAGGTGACCATCGAGCGCGCGGGCGCGCACGACCTACACGGGAGGCTGGCATGAGCACACGCGAAGTGGTGGTACTGGGCGGGGCGCGCACGGCGATCGGCGACTACGGCGGCTCGCTCAAGGATTTCGCGCCGACGATGCTTGGCGCGATCGCCATCAAGGAAGCGCTGGCGCGCGCCAAGGTGGATCCGGCGAGCGTCGGCCACGTGGTGATGGGCAGCGTGATCCACGGCGAGGCGCGCGACATGTACCTGTCGCGCGTCGCGGCGCTCGACGCCGGGCTGCCGGTGGGCACGCCCTGCCTGACGGTGAACCGCCTGTGCGGCTCGGGCCTGCAGGCGATCGTCTCGGCGGCGCAGCACATCATGCTCGGCGACACCGACACCGTCGTGGCCGGCGGCGCCGAGAGCATGAGCCGCGCGGCCTACTTCCTGCCCACCGGCCGCTGGGGGCAGAGGATGGGCGATTCGACCATCGTCGACGCCATGACCGCCGCGCTGCACGATCCCTTCGGCCACGGCCACATGGGCGTCACCGCCGAGAATATCGCCGCCCAGTACGGGTTCACGCGCGAGCAGCAGGACGCCTTCGCCGTGGAATCGCACCGGCGCGCGGCCAACGCGCTGGACAAGGGCTTCTTCAAGGAGCAGGTTGTCCCCATCGAGGTGAAATCGAAGAAGGGCGTCGAGCAGGTGACACGCGACGAGCACGTGCGCCCGGGCGCGAAGATCGAGGACCTCGCCAAGCTGAAGGCGGTGTTCAAGAAGGACGGCACCGTCACCGCGGGCAACGCCTCAGGCATCAACGACGCCGGTGCGGCCATCGTCATGATGGAGGCCGGCGCGGCGGCGAAGAAGGGCTTGAAGGCGCGCGCGCGGCTCGTCGCCTACGCGCACGCCGGCGTCGAGCCGCAAGTGATGGGCCTCGGGCCGATCCCGGCGGTGAAGAAGGTATTCGAGAAATCGGGCCTCAAGCCCGCTGACATGGACGTGATCGAGTCCAACGAGGCGTTCGCCGCGCAGGCCATGGCGGTGACCAAGGACTTGGGGCTCGACCCGGCGAAGGTCAACCCGAACGGCGGCGCGGTGGCGCTCGGCCACCCGATTGGCGCCACCGGTGCGATATTGACGGTGAAGGCGCTGTACGAGCTCGAGCGCACGCAGAAGCGGTACGCGCTCGTCACCATGTGCATCGGCGGCGGGCAGGGGATCGCGGCGATTTTCGAGCGGGTCTGATAAATGGGGACAGACCCCATTTAGCGGCCGGCGCCAGCAACACCGCAGAGCCTTGGTTTGGTTTTCCATGATCTCGCCTTTTCCGGCCGGGTGAATCTTCCGGCCGGAAAAGGCGAGACGTATTAAAGGCAGAAAACCGTCGATCGATGCGGCACCGTCGCAAACCCAAGATCGCCCTCGCCCGCGGTGCCTGAATGCGACCGCGCGACGAGGAGCGCTTCGTCTGGCCGCGGGTGCGCCGGCTGGCGCCCGGCGCGCTGCGGCGCTGGTTTGCGGCGGGCTGGGCCGATCTCGCGGCGGCGCCGGGCCCGAGCCTGTTCTACGGCGTCGCGCTCGCCCTCATGGGCCTCGCGCTCACGCGCTTTTTCGGCGGCGCGGTCGGCATCGCGCTCACCACCGGCTTCCTGCTGGTGGGTCCGTTCCTCGCCATCGGGCTGTACGAGCTCAGCCGCCGGCGCGAGCGCGGCGAGCCGCAGCGGCTGGCGCCGTCGCTCTTGGCGTGGCGGGCCAACCTGCCGTCGATCGGCTTCTACGCGCTCGTCCTGACGCTGCTGCTCGCGGTCTGGATCCGGGTCTCCGTGGTCGTCGTCGCGTTGTCGTTCCCGGAAGGGCACATCGACTGGGGCTCTCCCGAAACCTGGGTATTCGCGCTCGCCTACGCCACGGCGGGCGGCGCGCTCGCGCTGTTCGTGTTCGCGACGTCGTCGCTGTCGCTCCCGCTGCTGCTCGATCGGCGCGACATGGACACGATCAGCGCGGCGATCGTGAGCTTCAACGCGCTGCGCGCGAATTTCGCCACCATGCTGGCGTGGGCGGCCTGCATCGTCGCGCTGACCGCGGTGGGCTTCGCCACCTACTTCGTGGGGCTGGTCGTGGTGCTGCCTCTCATCGGGCACATGACCTGGCGCGCCTACCGCGAGTCGATCGAGCCGGGCGGCTGAGCGCGCGCGGCGCAGCCAGCCGCTAGACTTGCGCGATGGAGATCCCGCTGCCGGTGGCGCTGGCGGTGCTCGGCGCCGCGCTGCTGCACGCCGGGTGGAACGCGTTCCTCAAGTCGGGGGAGGACAAGCAGCTCGACGCCATCGGCATCGCCGTGGGCAGCGGCGCGGTGGCGCTCGTCGCTGCGCCCTTCATGGGCGTGCCGGCGAGCGCCTCCTGGCCGTGGCTTGCGGCCTCTGCGGTGGTGCACATTGCCTACTTCCGGCTGCTCGCCGGCGCCTACCGCTGGGGCGACCTGTCGTTTTCCTATCCGATCATGCGTGGCGGCGGGCCGCTCATCGTCACTGTAGCGGGCGTCGCCGTGTTCGGCGAGGTGCTGCCGCTGGCCGAGACGCTCGGCGTGCTGCTCATCAGCGCCGGAATCCTCGCCTTCGCCACGCACCGCGCAAGCGATCCGGCGGCGCTGCGCAAGTCGCTCGCCTTCGCGCTCGCCAACGCCGGCGTCATCGCCGCCTACACGCTGATCGACGCCAAGGGCGCGCGGCTCTCGGGCGCGCCGGTGGCCTACACGATGTGGTTCTTCGTCGCCAATGGCCTGGTCATGCTCGCCATCGGTTGCGCGCAGCACGGCGCGGAGGCGCCGCGCCATGTGTTGCGCCGCTGGCGCCTCAGCTTCGTCGGCGGCGCCGGCGCCGTGCTCGCCTACGCCATCGCGCTCTGGGCGATGACGCAGGCGCCGGTGGCGCTGGTGGCGGTGCTGCGCGAGACCTCGGTGGTGTTCGCCGCCGCGCTCGGCGCGCTGTTCCTGAAGGAGCCGTTCACCGCACGACGCGTGGGCGCGACGCTGGTGGTGCTGGCGGGACTGGTGGCGCTGCGGCTCTAGCCCGCTTCCAGCGCGTCGTT
>JAOUGZ010000317.1 GCA_029865405.1 Betaproteobacteria bacterium | reverse complement strand
AAATCCTTCTTCGCCTGCACCGGATCGGCGAAGGCCTTGATCCGGTCGCCGAGCGAAGGCGTGTCCACGGTGCCCGGCCCGATGCAGTTGCAGCGGATGCCCTGCTTCACGTAGTCGGCGGCGATCGCCTTGGTGAGGCCGATGACCGCCGCCTTGGTGGCGCCGTAGACGAAGCGGTTGGGCAGCCCTTTCACGCTCGAGGCGATCGAGGACATGTTGATGATCGAGCCCTTGCCCTTGTTCAGCATGCCGGGCAGGAACGCCCGCGTGACCAGGTACATGGACTTGACGTTGAGGTTGAAGCTGAAGTCCCAGTCCTTGGGCGTGCACTCGAGGATCGTGCCGTGGTGCACGAAGCCCGCGCAGTTGAACAGCACGTCGATCGCGCCGACCTCGGCGGCCGCCGTCGCGATTGCCTGCTCGTCCAGCACATCGAGCACGCGCGTGCGGATGCCGTCCTTGCCTTCGAGGTCGGCCAGCGCCTTGGCGTTGACGTCGGTGGCCCACACCTTCGCGCCTTCGCGCGCGAACGCGAGCGCGGCGCCGCGGCCGATGCCCTGCGCGGCGGCGGTGATGAACGCGGTCTTCCCGGCAAGTCTGCCTGCCATGCGTCGTGCTCTTGTTCCTCTCCCAGAGCAGGGGGGCGATTATAAATGCAACCGGCGCCGGCGAGCCGGGCGGTTCGCATCCCCCGCCCGACCGACTTGCGTAACCGCCGGGTTAACTTCGGCGTCGGCCGCGACACGCCAAGGGTAGAATCGCCCGATGGAGGTGGGGAAATAGCATGGCCGCCGTCGCCATCAGTGCCGCGCGCAAGTCCTTCGGTCACACTGAGGTGCTGCACGGCGTCGACATCGCGATCGCCGACGGCGAGTTCTGCGTCCTGGTCGGCCCCTCCGGCTGCGGCAAGTCCACGCTGCTGCGCATGATCGCGGGCCTGGAGAACATCACCGCGGGCGAGATCCGCATCGGCGAGCGCGTGGTCAACAACGTGCACCCGAAAGAGCGCGACATCGCCATGGTATTCCAGAACTATGCGCTCTACCCGCACATGACGGTCGCCGACAACATGGGCTTTTCGCTCGCCTTGCGCGGCACGGCGAAGGCGCTGATCAAGGAGCGCGTGGGGGTCGCCGCGGACATCCTCGGCCTCGCGCCGTACCTCGACCGGTACCCGCGCCAGCTCTCCGGCGGCCAGCGCCAGCGCGTCGCCATGGGCCGCGCCATCGTGCGCAACCCCCAGGTGTTCCTGTTCGACGAGCCGCTGTCCAACCTCGACGCCAAGCTGCGCGTGGCGATGCGCACCGAGATCAAGGAGCTGCACCAGCGCCTCAAGACCACCACCGTGTACGTCACGCACGACCAGATCGAGGCGATGACGATGGCCGACAAGATCGTCGTCATGCACGACGGGCGCGTCGAGCAGATGGGCGACCCGCTCACGCTCTACGACCGGCCGGCCAACCGCTTCGTCGCCGGCTTCATCGGCTCGCCGGCGATGAATTTCCTCGAAGGCGCCGTGGCCGGTGCGGACGGCAAGCGCGTGGTCAACATGGCCTCCGGCGCGCGCCTGCCGGTGGCCGAGGCCGGCGCCGCCACCGAGGGCCAGCCGGTCGTCTATGGCATCCGCCCCGAGCACCTCGAGCTCGCCGACGACGGCTTCGACGCGGAAGTGATCGTCATCGAGCCGACCGGCTCGGAGACGCAGCTCTTCGCGCGCGTCGGCGGGCAGGAAATCGTCGCGGTGTTCCGCGAGCGTCACGAGTTCGCGCCGGGGCAGAGAATCCGCCTGCGCCCGCGCCCCGACATGGCGCACCTTTTTGATCCGTCGAGCGGCAACCGCATCTAGGCGCCGCCCGCCGTTACTTGCATGCGAACCACAACCAGGAGGAAAACGCACATGACTGACCGCAAAACCACACGCCGCGACGTACTGAAAGGCAGCGCGGCGCTCGCCGGCGCCGCCGCGCTGCAGGCGTCCCACCTCAACCTTTTCGCCCAGGCCTGGGCACAGAGCTCGCCGTGGAAGCCGGAAAAGGGCGCGAAGCTGCAGCTGCTGCGCTGGAAGCGCTTCGTGCAATCCGAAGAAGACGGCTTCATGGCGCTGGTCGCCGCGTTCACCAAGGCGACCGGCGTGCAGGTCACGGTGCTGAACGAGTCGCTCGATGACGTGCAGCCCAAGGCTTCCGTGGCCGCGAACACCGGTCAGGGGCCCGATCTCTTCTGGGGCCTGTATTCGCTGCCGCACCTGTTTCCGGCGAAGTGCATGGATGTTACTGACGTGGCCAACTACCTCGGCAAGAAGTACGGCGGCTGGGTGGCGAGCGCGCAGGTGTACGGCAAGTCGGGCAACAAGTGGATCGACATTCCGGTGGGCTACAACGGCAATGTCATCAACTACCGCCAGAGCATGATCGAGAAGGCCGGCTTCAAGACGATCCCGCAGGACACCGCAGGCTTCATGGAGCTGATGAAGGCGCTCAAAGAGAAGAGCCAGCCGGGCGGGTTTGCGCTGGGCCGCGCCTCGGGCGACGGCAACGCCTGGGTGCACTGGTGCCTGTGGGCCTTCGGCGGCAACCTCGTCGACGCCAAGGACAAGGTGATCATCAATTCGCCCGAGACCGCCAAGGCGCTCGAGTACGCCAAGCAGCTGTCGTCGCATTTCGCGCCGGGCACCGCGGCCTGGAACGACGCCTTCAACAACAAGGCCTTCCTGTCGAGCGAGATCTCGCTCACCAACAACGGCGTGTCGATCTACGCCGCCGCCAAGGCGGGCACCGCGAAGGGCGAAGCCAAGATGAAGGAAATCGTGGACGACATGAACCACTCGCTGTGGCCGGTCGGCCCGGTCGGCAAGCCGACCGAGTTCCACGTCTGCTACCCGATGCTGGCCATGAAGTACACGAAGGTGCCAAACGCCTGCAAGGCGTTCTTGGCCTTCACCATGGAAGCCCAGAACTACAACCCGTGGCTCGAGGCGGCGGTGGCCTACATCACGCACCCCCTGAACGCCTACGACGCCAACCCGGTGTGGACCTCGGACCCGAAGCTCTCCATCGTGCGCGATGCCGCCAAGCGCACGCTGACCGCGGGGCACCTCGGTTCGGTCGGCGAAAAGGCCGCCTCGGCGCTCGCCGACTTCGTGATCCTCGACATGTTCGCCACGGTCTGCACCGATCGGGCGAGCGTCAAGGACGCGATGGCGGTGGCCGAGCGCCAGGCGCGGCGCATCTACCGCTAACGCGGCGCGCGGGGGCGGGCATGAAGCTCAGCTGGACCGAGCTGCGCATGAACCGGAACTGGCTCGGGTTCTGGTTCATGCTGCCTGCCGCCGCCTTTCTCATCGCGTTCCTGGTGTACCCGCTCGGACTGGGCATCTGGCTGTCGTTCACCGACGCGCGCATCGGCACGCCGGGAAAGTTCATCGGCCTGGAGAACTACGAGTGGATCATCGGCGACTCGAAATTCCAGACGGCGGTGTTCTTCACGCTGTTCTATACCATTGTCGCCAGCATCGTGAAGTTCGCCCTCGGGCTGTACCTGGCGCTGTTGCTGAACCAGAACATGCCGTTCAAGGCGATCATGCGGGCGATCATCCTGATCCCGTTCATCGTGCCCACGGTGCTCTCGGCGATCGCCTTCTGGTGGATCTACGACCCGCAGTTCTCGATCATCTCGTGGTCGCTGAAGCAGCTCGGCTGGATCGAGGGCAACATCGACTTCCTGGGCGATCCGTGGAATGCGCGCTGGAGCGTGATCTTCGCCAACATCTGGCGCGGGGTGCCCTTCATCGCGATATCGCTCCTCGCCGGGCTGCAGACCGTGCCGCCGTCGCTGTATGAAGCCGCCACGCTCGACGGCGCGACGCCCTGGCAGATGTTCGTGCGCATCACCTACCCGCTGCTCACGCCGATCATCGCGGTGGTGATGACCTTCTCCGTGCTCTTTACGTTCACCGACTTCCAGCTCATCAAGGTGCTCACCAACGGCGGCCCGGCCGGCGCCACCGAGCTGATGGCCACCATGTCCTACAACACCGCGATCCTCGGCTCGCGCATCGGCGAGGGCGCCGCGGTGTCGACCGCCATGGTGCCGTTCCTGCTCGCCGCGATCATGGTGTCCTGGTTCGGCCTGCAGCGCCGCAAGTGGCAACAGGGAGAGGGCGATGGCTGACGCCAAGCGCGAGCTGCCCGGCAGCGACTTGTCCGAGGGCATGAGCTACCTGTCGACGCTGCCGCGGCGCCTGGTGACGCTCTATCTGCCGCTCTCGATCATCGTCATCGTGCTTCTGTTTCCGTTCTACTGGATGACGGTGACCGCGGTGAAGCCCAAGGAGCACCTGCTCGACCTCGACACGCACAGCCCGTTCTGGACCGTCAGTCCGACGCTCGAGCACATCAACGACCTGCTGTTCAAGACC
>JAOUGZ010000316.1 GCA_029865405.1 Betaproteobacteria bacterium | reverse complement strand
TGCTGACTGAAGCCGCCATCATGGGCAAGCGCGACCCCTTGCGCGGCTTGAAGGAAAACGTGATCGTCGGGCGCCTGATCCCGGCGGGCACCGGCATGGCGTTCCACAAGATCCGCAAGGATCAGGCCGCCGAGCCGCCGCTGCTAGAGCTGCCGGCGGTGGAGGAACCTGCCGCCGCGGAGGCAACTGCGACGACGGCGAACGGCAGCTAGCGCTAGACCCGGTACAGGGCCCGCTGGTCGCGGCGGAACACGATCGGCTGCGCCAGCGGGTCGGACAGCGGCCGGCCGAGGCTGATGCGCCCGCTGCCGTGCAGCACGGTCTCGCCGCGCAGCACGCGCGCTTCGCCCGGAGCGCCGTCGAGCGCCACGTAAGTGCCGTTGGCGCTGCGATCGATGAGCTTGAAGCGCAGGGTGTCGACCTCCACCATGGCATGCGCGCGCGACGCGAAGTCGTCCGCCACCACGATGTCATTGCCTGCGTCCCGCCCGAGCGCGAGACGCGGCCGGAACGCGTTCACGCGGTGCAGGCCGCTGCCGAACAGGAACTGCAATGCCCCTTCGTCGGCCGGCAGCGTGCCCACTGCCGCCAGATTGAGATGGGTGATCGCGGCGCGGTCGGCCTGCCACAAAATCTCATGCACCAAGGAGTCGCGGTCGTCCCCCTTCAGCCGCGCCGCGTAGGCGGCGCGGGCGCAGGCCCGCACCGGCGCGCTGAGCCGGTCCACCACCGCCTGGGTGGCGAGTATCTGGTTGGTGCGCGCGATCGCGGCCAGGTAGGCGGCGACGTTGACGACCGTGCCGAATATGTCCGCGCCCTCGACGATCACGGAGCCGGCGCTGATGCCCGAGTGGATGCGCAGGGGCTGCTGCGGCAGCTGACTGGCGGCGAGCTGCTCGTGCAGCGCGCTCATGGCCAGAACGGCGTGGTCGGCGTCTGCGAACGCGCACATCACGCCGTCGCCCAGGGTCTTCACCAGACGGCCGTCGTGCGGCGGCAGGACCGACGCCGCACGGCGATAGAAATCCTGCGTCAGGTCGCGCGCCGCCGCGTCGCCGAGCTCGCGGAACAGCCGCGTGCTGTCCGCGAGATCTGCAAAAGCGATGGCATGGTCGCGCGTTTCTCTCAACGTCGGCTCGGCTGCGGGCGACTGGCGATGATACAGGCGCCGCCGCGTCGGCTCCGTGAAGGGTTCCGCATATAATCGCCGCCATGGGCAAGCTGGAAACGCTGCAGGCGGTCGCCGCCACGGACCGGCAGGCGCGCATCGACCTGGCGGCTGCGTTCCGGCTGGCGGTGCGCATGGACCTGCACGAGGGCGTCTGCAACCACTTCACGCTCATGCTGCCGGACGGCAAGCGCTTCCTGCTGAACGCCTACGGACTGCACTGGGCCGAGGTGACCGCGTCCAACCTGCTGGCGCTCGATGCGCAAGGCAACGTGCTGGAGGGCGAGGGCGAGGCCGAGAAGACGGCGTTCTACATCCACTCGCGCATCCATCTGGCGAACCCGCGGGCGGCCTGCGTCCTGCATACGCACATGCCCTACGCCACCGCGCTCACGCTCACAGAACCCGGGCGTCTGGAAATGGTCGAGCAGAATGCGCTGCGCTTCGCTGACGACATCGCCTACGACGACACCTACAACGGCCTGGTCGTCGACGACGTCGAAGGCGACCGCCTGGCACGGGTGCTGGGCGACAAGCGCGTGCTGTTCCTCGCCAACCACGGCGTAATCGTCGTCGGCCCCACGGTCGCCGAAGCCTATGACCTGCTGTACTACCTCGAGCGCGCCTGCCGCCTGCAGGTGCTCGCGCGCGCCACGGGGCTGCCGTTCAGGAAAGTGCGTCCCGACGTGGTGCGCGAGACCTACCGCATGATCCTCGCCGACACGCCGAAGTACGCCGGGGCGCATTTCGCCGCGTTGAAACGCCTCCTCGAGCGCGACGAGCCCGAATACGCCCGCTGACGTGCAAGTCCGCGACGCTGCGCCAGGCGACCTTCCGGCGATCCAGGCCATTTACGCGCATCATGTCCTGCGCGGCCTCGCCACTTTCGAGGAGGTGCCGCCGGACCTCGACGAAATGCGCCGCCGCCACATTGACGTGACCAGCCGGGGACTGCCGTACCTGGTTACCGTGCGCGAGGGCGATGTGCTGGGCTTTGGCTACTGCGCACCGTACCGGGCGCGCTCCGCCTACCGCTACGCGCTCGAGGACTCCGTCTACATCCGGGAAGGAAGCGCCGGGCAGGGCTTGGGCTCGAAGCTCCTCGCCGAGCTCATCACCCGCTGCGAGCGCCTCGGGCACCGCCAGGTGATCGCCGTGATCGGCGACAGCGCCAACGCCGCCTCCATCGCCCTGCATGCGCGCTTCGGATTCCTGCGCGTGGGCACGCTGCGCTCCAGCGGCTACAAGTTTGGCCGCTGGGTGGACAGCGTGCTGATGCAAAGGCCGCTGGGCCCCGGAGACGGCACGCCGCCCGCTACTTGAGCAGCAGCGCGACGCCGCTGCCGGCGAGGAGCAGCGCGACCACGCGCTCGAATCTTGCCTGGTCGAGGCGCGCGTGCCAGCGGTCGCCGAGAACCATGGCGAGCACCATGAGCGGCGCAAACAGGGCGAGTGCCGCAATGGCCCGGCGATCGAAGAACCCCAGGCTGCCGTAGCCCCCCGCGCGCACCAGCCCGAGGCACAGCAGCACGGACGACATGCTGGCGCGAAAGCGCCGCTTGTCCAGCGTGAGCGCACGCAGGTAGATGGCGTAGAAGGGGCCCGCCATGCCGCCGAAAAGCGTCGCCACCAGACCGCCCGAGCCCCCCGAGGCCACTGCGAGCGCGCGCGGCGCCACGCGCCACGCGGGACGGCGCGGCAACAGGCCCCAGAAGCCGTAAACGATGATGAAGGCGGCAAAGACCTTCAGGAGCAGCGCCTGGTCGAGCGACGCGAACAGCCACAGGCCGAGCGCGAGCCCCACCGCCGACGGCAGCGCCAGACCGCGCAGCGCACGCCAGTCCACGTGGCGGAACTCCTGCACCGACTGGCCGAGGGAAGCGACGATGCCGAGCGTCGTGATCACCGGGATGACGACCGTCAGCGGCATGACCAGGGCGAGCAGCGGGATCGCCACGACGCCGGCGCCGAAGCCCGTGGCGCCGCGCAGTACGTAAGCGGCGAACACGACCACCCCGCTGAAGGCGAGCACTTGCGGGCTCGCGAGCGCGGCCAGCCCTTCGGCGAGGCCGCTAGTCACCGATCTTGACGACGACCTTGCCCTTCGCCTTGCGCGAGGCGAGCAGGTTCATCGCGTCGGCGGCCTTTTCCAGCGGAAACGTAGCCGATACGTGGGGCTTCAGCTTGCCCTCCCCGTACCAGCGCGCGAGCTGCCTCGCGCTTTCGGCGAACGCCTGCGGCTCGCGTCGTGTGAAATCCCCCCAGAACACGCCCACCACCGACGCACCCTTGAGCAGCGGGAGGTTGAGCGGCAGCTTCGGAATGTCGCCGGCGGCAAACCCGATCACCAGGTGGCGCCCGCGCCAGGCGATGGAGCGGAACGCCGGCTCCGTGTACGGGCCGCCCACGGCATCGTAGATCACGTCCACGCCCTTGCCGGCGGTGAGCGCCTTGAGGCGCTCGCGCAGGTCCTCCGTGCCGTAGTTGATGGTCTCGTCGGCGCCGTGCTGGCGGCACACGGCGAGCTTGTCGTCGCTCGAGGCGCAGGCGATGACGCGTGCGCCGAGCGCCTTGCCGATCTCGAGCGCGGCCACACCGACGCCGCCTGCTGCGCCGAGCACGAGCAGGGTCTCGCCGGCCCTCAGGTGCCCGCGGTCGCGCAGCGCGTGGTCGGTGGTGCCGTAGGTGAGGACAAACGACGCCGCCGCCTCGTAACTCATGCCCTCGGGCATCGGCAGCAGGCGCCCGGCATCGATCTTCGCCTCTTCGGCGAAGGCGCCGAAGGTGGTGTAGGCAATCACCTTGTCGCCGGGCTTGACGTTATGCACGTCGGCACCGACCTCCTTCACCACACCGGCGAGCTCGCTCCCCGGCGAAAAAGGCAGCGGCGGCCTGAACTGATACTTCCCCTGGATGATGAGCACGTCCGGGAAGTTCACGCTCGCCGCCTTGACGCGGATCACCACCTCGCTCGCACCGGGCTGCGGCGAGGGCACGTCCTCGAGCACCAGCGAACCGGGCGGGCCGAACTGCTTGCACAGCAGGGCTTTCATCAGCTGGAGCGCGCGGCGAGACCGCCGTCGATGGTGACGATGCAGCCCGAGGTGTAGGCCGAGCGCTCGGACGCAAGAAATGCCGCCATCCACGCGATCTCCTCCGGTGAGGCGGGGCGGCCGAAGGACATGCCGGCGAAGAGTTCCGGGTAGCGCTCCGGGTCGCCGAACTTTGCCTCGGCGCGCTGGCGGAAAAGGCTTTTCAACC
>JAOUGZ010000315.1 GCA_029865405.1 Betaproteobacteria bacterium | reverse complement strand
CAGGGTCGCCCCGCCGATCTCGATCGCCGGTGCGTCCTTCGCCACGCGGCGGCGCGGCTGCAGCGGGTGGCGCAGCGGGTTGGCGAGGAAGCGCCCGGTGATGGAGTCGGGGGATTGCACCAGCTCCTCCGCGGTGCCTTCGGCGATGACGCGTCCGCCGAGCTTCCCGGCGCCGGGGCCGAGGTCGATGACATGGTGCGCGCGGCGGATGGTGTCCTCGTCGTGCTCCACGACCACCAGGGTGTTGCCCTTGGCCTCGAGCTTTTCCAGCACATCCAGGAGGATCCGGTTGTCGCGGTGGTGCAGGCCGATGGTGGGCTCGTCGAGGATGTAGCACACGCCGCGCAGGTTGGAGCCGAGCTGGGCGGCCAGCCGGATCCTCTGCGCCTCGCCGCCCGAGAGCGTGGGCGCGGCGCGGTCGAGCGCGAGATAGTCGAGGCCGACTTCCTTCAGGAAGCCCAGGCGGCTCCTCAGCTCGGCGAGGAGGTCGCGCGCGATCTCGGCGCTGCGGCCCTCCAGCTTCACCTTCGCGAACAGCTCGGTGAGCTGCGCCACCGGCTGCATGCCGTAGTCGGCGATGCTCCGGCCGCGCCAGCGCACGGCGAGCGCCTCGGGATTGAGGCGCATGCCCTCGCAGGCGGGGCAGGCTTCGTCCACTTCCAGCCACTCGAGCCACGAGTCGAGCACGTGGTCTTCCTGCCCGGTGCGCGAGCGCTCCGCGTCCCAGCCCACGTCCTTCAGCTGCAACCCGGTGCCGACGCAGCTCGGGCACCAGCCGTGGCGCGAGTTGTAGGAAAAGAGGCGCGGGTCGAGCTCCTGGAAACTGCGGCCGCACGAGGGGCAGGCGCGCCTGGTGGAGTAGGCCTGCGCCTTGCGCCCGGCGAGCACCTGCACGTTGCCCTTGCCGAACTCGAGCGCGGCGCCGAGGCGCTCGCGCAGCTCGCGCTCGTTCCTCGCCGAGACCACGACTTCGCCGACCGGCAGCTCGATGCTGTGCTCCTTGAAGCGCTCGATGCGCGGGAAGGGTTGCACAGGGAGGAGCTTGCCGTCCACGCGCAAGTGGCCGTAGCCCTTGCCGCGTGCCCACTTGGCGAGGTCCGTGTACACGCCCTTGCGGTTGACGATGAGCGGCGCGAGGAGGGTGATCTTCTGCCCCTTGTACTCGCGCAGCAGGCGCGCGGCGATGGCGTCTTCGCTCTGCGGCTCGATCGGCACGTCGCAGTCCGGGCAGTGTTGCGTGCCGAGCTTGACGAAAAGGAGCCGCAGGAAATGGTGGATCTCGGTGAGCGTGCCGACCGTGCTCTTGCGGCCGCCGCGGCTGGTGCGCTGCTCGATGGCGACGGTCGGCGGGATGCCGTAGATGGCGTCGACATCGGGCCGCGCGGCGGTCTGCACGAACTGGCGCGCATAGGCGTTCAGCGACTCGAGGTAGCGGCGCTGGCCTTCGGAAAACAGGATGTCGAACGCGAGCGTCGACTTGCCCGAGCCCGAGACGCCGGTGATCACCGTGAAGCGCTGGCGCGGGATATCGACGTCGATCGACTTCAGGTTGTGCTCGCGCGCGTTGTGCACGCGAATGGAATTGGGGACAGACCCCATTTGCACGTTCGTGGTGCAAATGGGGTCTGTCCCCTTTTCGTAGTCCCGCAATGCCTTGGCGGTGTGCGAGGTCGCATGCCGCATTACCTCCGCCGGAGCGCCGGCGCACACCAGCGCGCCGCCCGCGGCGCCGCCTTCGGGGCCGAGGTCGATGATCCAGTCGGCGGCGCGGATCACGTCGAGATTGTGCTCGATGACGACGAGCGAGTGCCCGGCGGCGAGGAGCTTGCGGAACGCGCCGAGGAGCTTCGCGATGTCCTCGAAGTGCAGGCCGGTGGTCGGCTCGTCGAAGAGAAATAGGGTGGGGATCACGCCGGTCTTCGGGTCTGTCGCCAGGTATTTCGCCAGCTTTAGCCGCTGCGCCTCGCCGCCAGAGAGCGTCGGCACCGGCTGGCCGAGGCGCAGGTAGTCGAGGCCGACGTCGGCGAGCGGTTGCAGCGTCGAAACCACGGCGGCCTGGTCCTTGAAGAAAACCACCGCCTCCGACACCGTCATCTCCAGCGCGTCGGCGATGCTCTTGCCGCGCAGGCGGACTTCCAAGACCTCGGGCCGGTAGCGCGTGCCGTTGCAGTCCGGGCAGCGCAGGTAGACGTCGGAAAGAAACTGCATCTCGACATGCTCGAAGCCGTTGCCGCCGCAGGCCGGGCAACGGCCGTTGCCCGAATTGAAGCTGAAGGTGCCAGGCGTGTACTTGCGCGCCTTCGATTCAGGCGCCTTCGCATACAGATCGCGGATGACGTCGAAGGCGCCGACGTAGCTCGCGGGATTGGAGCGCGTGGTCTTGCCGATCGGCGATTGGTCGACCATGACCACTTCGCCTATCTGTTCGGCGCCCTTGAGCGCGCGGTGCTGGCCAGGCGTCTCGGTCGGCTTGCCCTTCGACTTGCGCAGCGTGGCGTAGAGCACGTCCTGCACCAGCGTCGACTTGCCCGATCCGGAGACCCCGGTCACGCACACCAGGCGTTCGAGCGGAAACGCGACGTCCACGTCCTTCAGGTTGTGCTCGGCAGCGCCGGAGAGGCGCAGGAACTTCTGCGGCGGCCGCGGCGTGCGCGGCGCCTCGGCGCGCTTGCGCCCCGACAGGTACTGCGCGGTGAGCGTGTCCTTCTTGTGCAACTCGGCCGGATCCCCGAAGAACACGATTTCGCCGCCGCGCTCGCCCGGCCCCGGGCCCATGTCGAGGATCCGGTCGGCGGCCAGCATGATCTGCGGGTCGTGCTCGACGACGACGAGCGAGTTACCGGCGTCGCGCAGTTTGCGCATTACGTCGATCACGCGCCCCATGTCGCGCGGGTGCAGGCCGATGGAAGGCTCGTCGAGCACGAAGAGCGTATTCACCAGCGAAGTGCCGAGCGCCGTGGTCAGGTTGATGCGCTGCACCTCGCCGCCGGAAAGGGTGCGCGACTGCCGGTCGAGCGTGAGGTAGCCCAGACCCACTTCGCCCAAGTAGGCCAGGCGCGTGCGGATCTCGCCGAGCAGGAGGTCGGTCGCTTCGTCGAGCGGCTTGGGCAGCGCGAGCGACGCGAACCAGCGCTGCACTTCGCTCACCGGCATCAGCATCAGCTCGTGGATCGACTTGCCGTCCAGCTTCCACAGCGTCGCGTCGGGCTTGAGGCGCGTGCCGTTGCAGGCCGTGCACGCCGTGTAGGCGCGGTACTTGGAGAGCAGCACGCGGATGTGCATCTTGTAGGCCTTGGACTCCAGCCATTTGAAGAAGCGCGCCACGCCGTACCACTTGCCCGGCCACGATTTCTTCCAGCTCACCCAGCCGTCGTCGCCGTCGATGACCCAGCGGCGATCCGCTTCCGGCATCTCGCGCCAGGGCGCGTCGAGCGACAGCCGGCGCTTCTTCGCATACTTCGCCAGGTCGTCCTGGCATTCCTTGAAGCTCGGCGTCTGCCAGGGCCGGATCGCGCCCTCGCGCAGTGTCTTCGCCTCGTCGGGAATCACCAGACCGTAGTCGACGCCGATCACGCGCCCGAAGCCGCGGCAGGTATCGCAGGCGCCCAGGGGGGAGTTGAAGGAGAACTGCGCGGGGGTCGGGTCGGCGTAGCTGAGGTCGCAATCGGGGCAGTGGAGAGCCGTCGAGAATCGCAGTGCCTCCGGTTTGCCCTTCATGGTCTCCCGATTTGGCGGGGTGATTCTTCCCGCCAAATCGGGAGATGTATTTGAAACCGAACCGACGATACCTTCAGCGTAGGCAACCAAACGCCCTTGCCCAAACCGGAGGGCAGATTCAATGGCGTCCATTACCCGGGACTTCTCGGACTTCCCGGGGGTCACGGTGTCCTGCACCACCTCGATCAGCGTCTTCGAGCGCGAGCGCAGCTTGGTGTACCCCTGGCGCTGCAGGAGCTCTTCGATCTCCTTTTCGGTGAAGTTCTTCGGCACCGGCACCGGGAAGGTGACTGTCACCTTTTCC
Source organism: Betaproteobacteria bacterium (assembly GCA_029865405.1). The sequence goes on along the minus strand of JAOUGZ010000315.1, from coordinate 414 downwards.
TGCGGTAGCGCCGCGTAGATCGACTGCGGCGTATCGCGGCGCACCGGCTTGCCGCAGCCGCGGCAGTGCAGCTGGGCGGCGCGCGCGTAGAGCAGCTTCAGGTGGTCGTTCAACTCGGTCATCGTGCCGACCGTGGAGCGCGAGGTGCGCACCGGGTTGGTCTGGTCGATGGCGATCGCCGGCGGGATGCCCTCGACGGCGTCGACCTGCGGCTTGTCCATGCGCTCGAGGAACTGGCGCGCGTAGGGGCTGAAGGTCTCGACGTAGCGGCGCTGGCCCTCGGCGTACAGGGTGTCGAAGACGAGCGAGGACTTGCCCGAGCCGGAGACGCCGGTGACGACGATCAGCTCGTTCGCCGGCAGCGTCAGTGTCAGGTTCTTCAGATTGTTCTGGCGCGCGCCGCGAATGACGATC
>JAOUGZ010000314.1 GCA_029865405.1 Betaproteobacteria bacterium | reverse complement strand
TAGAACTCGCCCAGCAGCTGCCCGAGCAGCCGCAGGTGGCCGTGCAGCGCCGGGCTGGTGCGGTAGCGCGAATAGATGGTGAGCGTAATCTCGCGATTGTCGAACTCGACGGGGTACGCCGTGCGCCCCCCCGCTTCGCCCTGCGCGTTCCGCGAGCGCCAGGCGGCGCCCTCGACCGAAGGCATCTTGGCGAGCGCCGCCACTGCGTCCTCGATGAAGCGCTCGGGCTGCGCCTCGGCGTGCGACAGCTCGGCGAGAAACTGCAGCCAATTCTCGATCGGCAGGCCGATGGAAAACAGGTAGCGCGAAACGAACACGTTCAGGCCGGCGTAGCCGGTGCGCGGGTTCCATGCCAAGCCGACGGCAAGCAGCGTGCCGGCGATTACGAACACGATGTAGGTGAGCGACTGCAGGTAGCCGGTGCGCCCCAGCGTCATGAAGGCAAAGCTGCCCAGGATTACCACGCCAAGCATCAGCATCAGGAACACGCTGTAGAAATAGTCGATCACCTGCGCCGCTTCGGGCGGGTCGTTCTCCGCCGGCGTCAGCGCCATGAGCACGAACAGCGCCGGCAACCCCCAGGCGGCAAGTGCGCGGATCGCCGGATCGATCTCGTCGCGCGGTGCGACTTGCGGCAGCACGATCAGCACCAGCAGGGCGAGCAGATACGCGAATACCATCAGGTAGAAACGCCGCTGCCAGCGCGCCTGGTGCAGGAACACCTTCCCGCCGACCAGCCCCGCGAGCACCACGCTCCAGACCGCCAGCAGCCACCAGTTGAGAAACACCACCAGCGCCGCCGCAAACGCGGCGATGAACAGCGCCTGCGCCGCACTGACCCGCCGCTCGCTGCGCAGGAACGGCTGCCAGAGCAGCAGCAGGCCGAGGTGCGCGAGCAGCAGCACGCGCGCGCCGTCGTCGGCGACGCCGCGCAGGGCCACCACATGCAGTAGCGCCAGCATGGCGATGACCACGAAGCGCCAGTGGCGCCGGCTGAGGGCCCAGGCCGCCTGCGGCAAGCCGGCGGCAGCGGCGTTCTGTGTGTCGGCTTGCATGATCGGTGCGGCGCAGGCAAAGATACGCAGATTCCCCGGCCCGCGATAGATGTCCCCCGCCCTCCTTCTCGCCCGCAGCACACTGCTCGAAGCCCGCCGCAGCGGACTGCCGTGGCTGGTCGTCGGACTGCTCGCTGCGGCGCTCGGGCTCGCGGCGTTCCTGTCGCAGGTGGCGGTGACCGAGGGCCGCGAGCTGCAGGCGGCGCTCGCCGCGGCGCTGCTGCGTGCGGGCGCGGCGTTCCTGCTCGCCGCGCACGTCGCCGCGAGCGTGGTGCGCGAAGCGAACGACAAGGTGCTCGAGCTCGCGCTGGCGCTGCCCTTGTCGCGCAGCCAGTATTACCTCGGCAAGCTCGCCGGCTACAGCGCGATCGGCGTCGGCTTCGCGATCGCGTTCGGCTTGCCGATGCTGTTGTGGGCGAACCCCGGCAGCGCCGCCCTGTGGAGCGCTTCGCTCGCCGCCGAGTTGCTGCTCGTGTGCGCGGCAAGCCTGTTTTTTGCCGTGACGCTGGCGAACGTCGTACCGGCGATCGCGGCCACCGCCGGACTGTACCTGCTGGCGCGCTCCATCGCCGCCATCCAGCTGCTGGCGAGCAGCCCTGTCGTGGTGGAGTCCTGGACGCAGCGCGTCGCCCGCGGCGCGGTGGATACCGTGGCGTTGTTGCTCCCGCGCCTCGATGCCGCCACGCGCAGCGAGTGGCTCCTGTACGCGCCGCCGGCCGCGGGCGAGTACCTCGCGGCGCTTGGCGCGCTCCTGCTGTACACGGCCCTGTTGTGCGCGGCCGGGTTGTTCGATTTCCACCGGCGCAACCTGTGAGCGCGCGCGAGCGGCCGCTCAGCGCGGTTCCCCTCTGGCTGTGGGCGCTCCTTGGGACGACGCTTGCCGTGCAGATCGGCCTGCGCGCCGTGGGCCCGCCGCCGGCCGCGACGGCAGCCGATCTGCCGCCTGCGCCGCGCGCCGCCGCCCTGCGTGCCGCGAGCCTCGGCGAGCCCGCTGCCGCTGCACGCCTTGCCATGCTCTACCTGCAGGCCTTCGACCTTGGCGCCGGCAATGCGCTGCCGTATTCGCGTCTGGACTACACCCGGCTGCGGGCCTGGCTGCGCGCGATCCAGGACACGGATCCGCGGAGCGCCTATCCGCTGTTCTCCGCCGCCCGCGTGTACGCCGAGGTGGAAGATCCGGCGCGCGCCCGCGCCATGCTCGCGTTCATCCATGAGGCGTATCGGGAGGACCCCAATCGGCGCTGGCCCGCGCTGGCGCATGCGGCGCTGCTCGCCAAGCACCGCCTCAAGGACCTGCCGCTCGCGCGCCGCTATGCGACAGACCTGCAGCGCCTGACCACCGATCCGGGCGTGCCCCTGTGGGCGAAGCAGATGGAAGTCTTCATCCTCGAGGACATGAACGAGCTCGAGGCCGCGAAGATCATGCTGGGCGGCATGCTGGCCAGCGGTCGGCTGGAGGATCCGGGCGAGCGCCGATTCCTGAAGGAACGCCTCGAGGAGCTCGAGCGCAGGATGGCGTCGGAACAGCGACGCAATTGACGGAATTTCGACGGTTGTTCCGTGATTTTTGACCTCCGAAGGCCGAAAACCGCAAGATATGCCCGGCACGGAAATTGCGGTCGTCTTTTATCGCCTCGTCTTCCGGCAAAGGAGTAATGGGATGAAAACGAACCAAAAAGGCTTCACGCTCGTCGAGATCGCGATCGTGCTGGTGATCATCGGGTTGCTGCTGGGCGGCATCCTGAAGGGCCAGGAAATGATCACCCAGGCGAAGATCAAGAACATCATTTCGGACTTCTCCGGCATCTCGGCAGCCTTCCACGGCTACCAGGACCGTTACAGGGCGCTGCCCGGTGACGACCTGGGTGCGGCCGCGCGCTGGGCCGCGGCCCCGGCCGCGACGGCCGGCAACGGCAACGGCGTGGTGGCGGGCACGTACAACAACGGCGGCGTCGCGTGCGCTGCCAACGTGGAAGCCTGCAGCTGGTGGGATCACCTGCGGCGCTCCGGTTTCGTCGCCGGCGCGGGGGTGAATCAACCCTTGAACGCGGTGTCCGGGATCGTCGGCGTGCAAACCGGCGACAACGCCGGCGGACCGGTCCTCGGCGGCGCTCTGGGCGCCGGCGGATTTTTCGGCCTGATCATGTGCTCGGCAAATCACCCCGACAAGGTCGCGATCGCCACCGACACGCAAATGGACGACGGCGTGCGCCTCACGGGCACCGTGCGCGGCCAGCTGCAGACGGCCAACAACCCGAACATCGTCGTCGATGCGACGGCGGCGGCGGTGGGCGGCGCGGGCAGCTACGTGGAAAGCGGCACCAACACGTACACGCTCTGCCGGCTTCTGTAAGCGCGACGCTCTTCGCATTCCAAGGGCCGGCCGAGCGCCGGCCCTTTTTCATTCTCCCTGCAGCAGCAGCAGCTCGGCCGCGGCCAGCGCTTGCGCCGTGCCCAGCAGGACGACGACGTCGCCCTCGCGTAACGGCCCCGCCTCCTGCGCTCCGAGTTTCTTCTCGGCACCCGGCCGGCGCACGGCGCGGACCTGCACCCCGATCTCTTCCAGCCCGAGCGCTTCAAGCGGCCGCGCGAGCGCTGCGGCGTGTGCGTGCAGGGTCACCGCATGCAGGTGCGGCTGCGTCGCCTCGCCGCTTTCCGGCGCGTCGCTCGCGCCGTGGTACAGCCCGCGCAGCAGCCCGTACTGTTCCTCGCGCACCTGGCTCACGCGCCGCATGACGCGCGCGAGCGGCACGCCGACCCACACCAGGGTGTGCGAGGCGAGCATCAGCCCCGACTCGAATGCTTCCGGCACCACTTCCGAGGCGCCGGCAGCGGTAAGCGGGGCGATGTCGCCCTCGTCACGCGCACGCACGATGACCGGCACCGATCGGTTGAGCGCGTGCACGCTCGCGAGCACCCGCGCCGCCGCCACCACGTCGGCGAACGTGACCACCACCGCCGCCGCGCGCGCCACGCCCGCGGCCACCAGCGCCTCGCGCCGCGAGCAATCGGCGTACACGACCGTGTCGCCCGCGAGCGCCGCCTCGCGTACGCGCTCCGGGTCGAGGTCGAGCGCCACGTAGCGCAGCCCTTCCGCCTCCAGCAGGCGCGCCAGGCGCTGCCCGTTTCTGCCGTAGCCGAGGATGATGACGTGGCGCTCGGTTTCCAGCGTGCGCACCGCGACCCGATGCATCTCGAGGGAGCGCGTCATCCATTCGGAAGCGGTGAAGCGCAGCACGAGGCGGTCGCTGACCGCGACGAGAAAGGGCGTGGCCAGCATGGAAAGGATCATCGCCGCGATGATCGCCTGCAGCACCGGGTCGGGCGCGAGCTCGGCGGCGCGCGCCTGCGCCAGCAGCACGAAGCCGAACTCGCTGCCTTGG
>JAOUGZ010000313.1 GCA_029865405.1 Betaproteobacteria bacterium | reverse complement strand
CGACGATGCCGGGCATGAGCGCAAGGCCGCCGGCGTCGAGGGTTTCGCGCGCCGATCCCGGCTCGGCGATGCGGCCGTCCTTCACCGCGACATCGGCCAACCTGCCCGGCTGGCCGGTACCGTCGTACACCGTGGCGCCGCGAATCAAGAGGTCGTTCATGCGCCCAGTCTAGCGGTTCGTCGGCCCTGGCAGCAGTTCGTCGCAAGGCGCTGGAGAGAGCGTTTCGCGGCGCCGAAACTGGCTCCGTCAACAGCCGGGGAGACACCCATGAAATACGGATTCGACGCAGTGATCGCCCTTCACCTCGCCGCCGCGTTGGCGGCCCTCGCCGTGGGCGCCCTCGCCTTCGCAGCCCGCAAAGGGTCCCACGTCCACCGCCTCGCCGGGCGCGGCTGGGTGGCGCTGATGCTGGTGGCGGCGCTCTCCAGCTTCTGGATCCAGACCAAGGGGCACTTCACGTGGATCCACCTGCTGTCGGTAGCAGTGCCCCTGTTGCTCGCGGCTGGCGTCGTCTTTGCCGTCAGGGGAAACGTGCGGGGCCACAGGACGACGATGGCCTCCATCTACGTACTGGGCCTCGGCGTCGCCGGAGTGTTCACCCTGCTTCCCCACCGCCTGCTCGGCAAGATGCTCTGGTCGAGCCTCGGACTCATCTAGGAGACATGCCATGATCGATGACCCGAAACGCATCGCCCGCCGCCGCGCCGGCGCCAAGCTCGGGCTGTACATCCACGCTGGCGCCTACATCGCAGTGAACGCCTTTCTCGCCACCGTGCAACTGCAGACGACGCCGCACATCCACTGGAACCTGTGGCCGCTCGCCGGCTGGGGCCTCGGCCTCGCGATCCACGCGACCGTGGTGCTGCTCGCCCGCTCGGGCCTGCGCGAGAAGATGGAGGCCGAAGAGCTGAAGAAGCTCGAATCCCGCTAAGCTTCGGGCCGATGCAGGGCTTTCCCTTCGCGCTGATCGCCGTCCTCGCCTTCAACACCGGCATCGCCGGGCTGCTGTCGCTGGTCGGCTATGGCGGCAGCTTCGGCGAGAACTTCGTGTTTTCCCAGTGCATCGGCCTGTCCGTGCTCCTGTTGATCCACATCGGCTGGCGCGGCTTCTGGCCGGTGGGCAAGCCGCCGCGCCTGCCGTTGCTCGGCGTGATCGCGCTCGGCATCCTCGGCGGCTGGCTCGGCGGCAGCGCGCTCGCCTCCGTCCTGCTCGGCATGCCATGGACCGCGGGACGCAGCGCCGTCGCCGCGCTCGGCGTGACGATCGCCGCCGGCCTCACGGGCACCTGGTTCTTCTGGAGCCGTCACAAGGCGGCAGACCTGGAGCGCGCGCGCATCGAGGCGCAGCTGAAGCTTCTGCAGGCGCAGATCGAGCCGCATTTCCTGTTCAACACCCTGGCCAACCTCGACGCGCTCATCGCCACCGACCCGGCGCGCGCGCGCGTCATGCTCGGGCACCTGAACGATTATCTGCGCGCCACGCTCGTGGCGGCGCGCAAGGAGCGCAATTCCCTCGCCGAGGAATTCGCGCTGCTGAGGAACTACCTCGAGGTGCTCGCCATCCGCATGGGCGCGCGGCTCCGGTTCGAGCTCGCCCTGCCCGCGCCGCTCGCGGCGCTGCAGGTGCCGCCGATGCTGCTGCAGCCGCTGGTGGAGAATGCGGTCAAGCATGGGCTGGAGCCGAAGGTCGAAGGGGGATCGGTGAAAGTGAGCGCGCGCGAAGAGCCCGGACGCCTGGTGCTGGAAGTCGCCGACACCGGCCAGGGCGTTCACGACGGCGAAGGCGGCGGCGTCGGACTTGCGAACCTGCGCGAGCGGCTCGCGGCCGCGTTCGGCGGCGTCGCCCGCGTCGATGCGGGCGCTAACGCGGCCGGCGGCTACACCGTGACGCTGAGCCTGCCGCGATGAAGGCGCTCATCGCCGACGACGAGCCGCTGCTCTCGCTGAGCCTGAAAAGCGCGCTCGGCGACGCCTGGCCGGACCTGGAGATCGTCGCCGTGGTGCCGAACGGCATCGAGGCGTTGCAGGCGGCCGAGCGCCTGCGGCCGGACTTCGCGTTTCTCGACATCCAGATGCCGGGCATGACCGGTCTCGAGGCCGCCGCCGAGATGGCGGACCGCATGGGCGACGCCGCGCCTGCAGTGGTTTTCGTCACCGCGTACGACGAGTACGCGGCGCAAGCCTTCGAGGTCGCGGCGATCGACTACGTTCTGAAGCCGGTGTCGCGCGAACGCCTGGCGAGCACCGTGACGCGCCTCAAAGCAAGGCAGCGTGGCCTGGCGGAGCTGGCGCGGCAGCTGCGCGCGCTCGGCACGCTCGTGCCGAAAGGCGAGCCCCTGCGCCACGTGCGCGCCGGCGCCGGCAACGCGGTGCAGCTGATCCCGATCGACCAGGTGTGCTACTTCCAGGCCGCCGACAAGTACACCACCGTGGCGACCGCCGCCGGCGAGGCGCTGATCCGCACGCCGCTGAAGGAGCTCGCGGCGCAGCTGCCCGAGATCTTCCAGCAGGTGCATCGCGGCACCATCGTCAACCTGAAGGAGGTGGCGACCGCGGTGCGCGACGAGGCGGGACGCGTCTCGCTGCGACTGCGCAACCGCAAGGACACGCTGGCGGTGAGCCGCGTATACGCCGATCTGTTTCGCGCGATGTAGATGAAGGCGCTCGAGCTCAAGATACCGCCACCTGTCGTCGCGCTGCTGGTTGCGGGCGGCATGTGGGGCATCGCCCGGCTTGCGCCCTTGATCGATCTTCCGCAGTCCCTGCGCGTCGGCGCGGCGATAGCCTGCGGCCTGGCGGGCGTCGGCCTCGACATCGCAGCCCTCGTATCGTTTCAGCGCGCCAGGACGACGTTCAATCCGATGAAGGTAGAGAAGACCTCCGCGCTGGTGCGCTCGGGTGTCTACCGGCTGACGCGCAATCCCATGTACCTGGGCTCGGTCCTGATGCTCGTCGCTTGGGCCGTGTACCTGTCGTCGGCCTGGGCCCTGCTCGGAATCGTGGCGTTCGTGCTTTACCTGAACCGGTTTCAGATCGCGCCCGAGGAGCGGGCCCTCGCCTCCAAGTTCGGCGTAAGCTATGCCGCCTACCGGTCCAGGGTGCGCCGTTGGCTGTGACCGTGCTGTAGGCTGCGGCGGAGCATGCATCTCAAAGGCAAGCGCATCCTGGTCACGCAAGCCGACGCCTTCATGGGTCCGGTGCTGTGTACGGTCTTCGCCGAGCATGGCGCCGAGGTCATCGCCGACACGCGATCGCTCCTTGGCGCCGACGCGCCCGCCGCCGCGCTCGCCGCCGCGGGAAAGGTCGACGTTCTCGTGGCCAACCTTGCGTTTCCCGCGCCGCAGACCGAAGCCACCGCGGCGTCGGAAAAGGAATGGCGCGACACCTTCGCCGCATTGGTCGACCCGTTGCCGCGCCTGTGCAAGGCCGTGCTGCCGGCGATGATCGCGCGGCGCGGCGGCAAGATCCTGGTCATGGGCAGCGCCTCGGCCCTGCGCGGCAGCAAGCGCCTCACCACGTACAGCGCGGCGCGCGGCGCGCAGCTCGCCTACGTGCAGGCGCTCGGCGTCGAGGTCGCCGCGCACAATGTGCAGGTCAACGCCATCGCGCAGAACTTCGTCGACAACCCGACCTACTTTCCGCCGGAAGTGCAGGCCAATCCACGATTTCAGGAACGCCTGAAGCGCGAAGTGCCGCTCGGCCGCCTGGTGAGCGCGCGCGAGGATGCCGAGTTCGCGGCGTATCTTTGCAGCGACGCAGCCGACTGCTTCGTCGGCCAGGTGTTCCCGCTGAGCGGCGGCTGGGCCGCGCGCTAGCCCGCGATTCCGCCCAGCGTCCCCGCGAACAGCGTCGCGATCCCGAGGAACGAGAAGAACCCCACCACGTCGGTCACGGTGGTGAGGATGATCGAGGACGCGGTCGCCGGATCCTGGCCGAAGCGGCGCAGCAGGATCGGCACCAGCGCGCCGGCGAGCCCGGCGGCGACCATCGAGATCACCATCGCAATGCAGATCACGTACACCAGCCCGATCGAGCCGCTCCAGAAATAAACGCCGATCCCCGTGGTCGCCGCAACGGCAAGGCCGTTGAACATCCCCACCGCGGCTTCCTTCCATACCACCGCCGGCCAGTGCCGCAGGCTGATTTCGCGCAGCACCAGCCCGCGCATGGTCACCGCAAGCGCCTGCGCGCCGGCGTTGCCCGACTGCCCGGCGACCACCGGCAGCAGCACGGCGAGTGCCGTGAACTTGGCGATGGTGCTCTCGAACAGGCCGACCACCGCCGCGGCGAGGAACGCCGTGAGCAGGTTGATCTGCAGCCAGGGCAGGCGCTTCTTCACGGCGAAGAACGGCCGCGACAGCGCGCGTTCGTCCGGGCTCGCGCCGACCATGGTCTGGATGTCGAGGCTGGTCTCTTCCTCCACCGCCGCCATCAGCTCGGC
>JAOUGZ010000312.1 GCA_029865405.1 Betaproteobacteria bacterium | reverse complement strand
GCCGCGGCGGCCGGATAGCCCTCCATGCGCCGGGCGAGGCTCGGCGCCCTGAGACCGGCGCTGTTGACGACGCCGCGGGCCAGGAGCGGCTCCGCGCCCGCGACCTGCAGCTCGATGCCCTGCGGCGTGACGCGCGCGGCTTGCAGCGGGCTCTTCAGCGCCAGCATCGCGCCGGCGTTCTCGGCGTCGCCGAGGTAGGCGAGCATCAGCGCGTGGCTGTCGACGATTCCCGTAGAGGGCGAGTGGAGCGCCGCGACGCAGGCGAGATCGGGTTCGAGGGCGCGCACCTCTTCGCGGCTGATGCGCGCCACGTCGGCGACGCCGTTGGCGTGCGCCTTGCGCCGGATCGCCTCCAGCTCGTCCAGCTGCGCCGCGTCGGCGGCGACGATCAGCTTGCCGCAGCGCCGGTGCGGCACGCCGCGCTCGGCGCAGTAGGCGTACAGGCGCTCGCGCCCGGCGACGCAGGCGCGCGCCTTGAGCGAGCCCTGCGGATAGTAGATGCCGGCGTGGATCACCTCGGAGTTGCGCGAGCTGGTGTGCGTGCCGATGGCATCCTCGGCTTCGAGGATCACCACCTCGCGCCCGGCGAGCGCGAGCGCGCGCGCCACCGCCAGGCCGACCAGCCCGGCGCCGATCACGACGCAGTCAACGCGGTCCACGCAGGAATCGCCGCTCAACGAGGAAGGCGCCCAGCCCGGCGAGCGCCGCCACGCTCGCCATCGGCCGCGCGCTGCCGTCAAAGATCGCGCCGAGCGCCGTGCTCACCAGCGCGCCGACGGCGAATTGCGTCGCGCCCATCAGCGACGCCGCCGTGCCCGCGGTGCGCGGAAACGGCTGCAAGGCGAGCGCGGTGGCGTTGGGAATGATGAGCGCCGCGCCGAACAGGAAAAGCGTGAACGGCAGCACGACGCTCGCGGGATGCCGCGCGCCGGACCAGGCGGCGAGCGCCGCGGCGGTGCCGGCGACCAGCACGAGCAGGGCGCCCGCGCGCAGCAGGCGCGCCATGCCGAGGCGCATCACCAGGCGGCTGGAGAGCAAGGCGCCGGCGATCTGGCCGAGCATCACCGTCGCGAAAAGCAGCGCAAAGGCGCCGGGGGCCACGCCGAGTCCGTCGACCAGGGTGAACGCCGAGTTCGACACGAAGGCGAAGACGCCGATCATCGCGCACAGCATGGCGCCGTAGGGCGCGAGAAAGCGCGGCTCGGCGGCGATGGCGCGGAACGTGCGCGCGATGTCCGCCGGGCGCGACGAGGCGCGCGCCGCGGGCGCGGATTCGGCGACGCGCAGCGCCACTGTCGCAAGCAGCAGGGCGACGAGGGCGCCCAGGAGCCCGAACACGGCGCGCCAGCCGCCGAGCGTCACCATCAGGCCGCCGGCGAGCGGCGCCGCGATCGGGATCACGCCGAAGACGATGCCCATGCGCGCGAAGAGCCGCGCCGCCTGCTCCTGCGCGTGCAGGTCGCGCACGATGGTGCGCGCCATCACCGGGCCCGCGGACATGCCGAAGCCTTGCACGAGCCGCGCCATCACCAGCGCGGCGGTGGACCCCGACGCGGCGCAGGCGGCGGAGGCGGCGAGTGCGAGTCCGAGGCCCGCGAGCAGCACCGGCTTCCTGCCGTAGCGGTCCGACAGCGGCCCCCACACCAGCTGCCCGCCGGCGAGCCCGAGAAAAAACGTAGTGACCGTGAGCTGCATGCCCGCCACCGGCGCATCGAGCGCCGCTGCGGCCACCGGCAGCGCGGGCAGCCACGCGTCGGTGCCGAGCGCAGTCAGCGCGAACAGCACGCCGAGCAGCACGGTGAACGCGGCCGAAGCGGGGCGGGATTCCAAGTTAGGATGCGATTGTAATGGCACGCAAGGACATCGTTGTGCTCGGCGCGGGCATCGTCGGCACCTGCGTCGCGCTGCACCTGCAGAAGCGCGGCCGCGCGGTGGCGCTCCTCGACCGGCGCGGCGTCGCGGAGGAGACCTCTTTCGGCAACGCGGGCCTGATCCAGCGCGAAGGTGTCTATCCGTACGGCTTTCCGCACGACTTCGGCGCGCTCGCGCGCTACGCGCTGAACCGCACCGTCGACGCGCATTACCATCCGTCGGCGCTGCCGGCGCTGGCGCCGTTTCTGTGGAAGTACTGGCATTACTCGCGCCCGGCGCGCCATGCCGAGGTGGCACGGCGCTACGCCAGGCTGATCGAGCACAGCGTCGCCGAGCACGACGCGCTATGCGCCGAATCCGGCGCCGGGGACCTGATCGTGCGCGGCGGCTGGATGAAGGTGTTCCGCACGGCGCGCGAGCGCGACCGGCGCTTTCGCGAGGCCGAGCGCTGGAAGAGCGAGTTCGGCGTGCAGCACCGGCAGCTCGACGCGCACGCCCTGCAGGAGGCCGAACCTTACCTCGCGCCGGTGCTCGCCGGCGCGCTGCACTGGACCGAGCCGACGCGGGTCACGGATCCGCACGCCCTGGCGCAAGCCTACCTGAAGCGCTTTTGCGCGCTGGGCGGGGAGTTCGTGCAGGGCAACGCAGCGACGCTCGCGGCGGACGGAAAAGGGTGGCGCCTGCGCACGGCGCGCGGGGCGCTGGAGGCGGACGGCGCCGTGATCGCGCTCGGACCGTGGGCGGATGTGCTGACGCGCGCGCTCGGCTACGACCTGCCGCTCGCCGTGAAGCGCGGCTACCACATGCACTATCGCACGGCGGGCGAAGCGCGGCTCAACCACCCGATTCTCGACGTCGAGCGCGGCTACTTCATGGGGCCGATGCAGCGCGGCATCCGCCTCACCACCGGCGCCGAGTTCGCGCTGCGCGATGCGCGCCGCACCCCGGTGCAGCTGGCGCGCGCCGAGCCCATCGCGCGCGACCTGTTTCCCCTCGCCGAGCGCCTGGACAACGAGCCCTGGATGGGCGCACGGCCCTGCACGCCGGACATGCTGCCGGTGATTGGGCCGGCGCCCTGGCACAAGAATCTCTGGTTCGCCTTCGGCCACGCGCACCACGGGCTCACGCTCGCCGCGGTCACCGGGCGGATGGTGGCGGAGATGGTGACCGGCGAGACGCCATTCGTCGATCCGGCGCCGTACGCGGCGGCGAGGTTCGGCTAAACTCGACCCGAGATCTACGCAACCCACACTTTGGAGGCTGGAACATGCTGAAGCGAACCTCTTTTTGCGCCGCCCTGGTTGCAGGCGCGCTCGCCGCCGGCGCCGCGGCGGCGCAGGACGTGATCAAGATCGGCGCGCCGCTGCCGATTACCGGACCGCTGTCGCCGGAAGCGAAAAAGCAGCAGCGCGGCTACGACCTGTGGGCCGAAACCGCCAACAAGGCGGGCGGCGTGAAGGTCGGCGCCAAGCGCATGAAGGTCGAGATCGTGTACGTCGATTACCAGTCGAACACGCCGCGCGCAGTGCAGGCCGCGGAAAAGCTGATCAGCCAGGACAACGTCAACTTCCTGTTCTCGCCTTTTGGCTCGGGCGCCACCAAAGCGGCGTCGAGCGTGTCGGAGAAATATCAAGTGCCGACCGTCGCGGCGACCGCCTCATCGGCGCAGGTCTACGACCAAGGCTACAAGTTCCTGTTCGGGACGTTTACGCCGAACGATACGCTGACCGACCCGCTTTCGGACATCGTCGGCAAACAGGCCTCAGCCGTGAAGCGCGTGGCGATCCTCGCGCGCAACGACCTGTTTCCTCTCGCGATCGCGCAGGAGATGGAAAAATCGGCGAAGAAGCGCGGCATGGATGTGGTGTACTTTGAGAAGTACGCCATCGGCACGCTCGATCACGCGTCCGCCCTGTCGCAGATCAAGGCGCAGTCACCGCACTGGATCTTTGCCACCGGCTACACCAACGACCTGATCCTGCTGCGCAAGCAAATGGCCGACCAGAGGATCGAGGCGCCGGTGGTGACGATGATCGCGGCGCCCGCCTACCAGGACTGGATCGACGGCACCGGCAAGCTTTCGCAGAACGTCACCAGCGCCGCGTGGTGGCACCCCGCGGTGCGCTACAACGGCAAGGACGTGTTCGGCTCGACCGAAAGTTACGTCAAGCTGTTCCAGTCCACCTACGGCGCGCTGCCCGACTACGCCGAAGCCTCGGCCTCGGCTGCCGGCGCGATCCTGCAGCTCGCCATCGAGAAGGCGGGCAGCATCGACCGCAACAAGGTGCGCGACGCGCTCTCGGCAATGGACGAGATGACCTTCTGGGGCCCGGTGAAGTTCGGCCCGAACGGCCAGATCACGTCGCTCGAGCCGCCGGTGTTCCAGATCCAGAACGGCAAGCCGACGGTGATTCATCCCGCGGCGATCCGCCAGGGCGAACTGCAGCTCGGCGTCAGCAACTGACCCGCGCGCCGGACTGAGCGCCTGCCCGGCTGGCGCCGTGCGGGCGCATGCCCTTGCTTTACTTCCAGATCCTCGCCAACGGGCTGGTGCTCGGCGGCCTGTATGCC
>JAOUGZ010000311.1 GCA_029865405.1 Betaproteobacteria bacterium | reverse complement strand
GAGATCCTGCGCACCGTGAACGAGAAGGAGAAGGTCAGCATGCTGGTCGTCGAGCAGAACGCGGCGATGGCGCTGGAGCTCGCCGATCACGCCTATCTCATCGAGACCGGGCGCGTGGTGCTCTCCGGCACCACCGCCGAGATCAAGAACAACGACGCCGTGCGGCGTTCCTACCTGGGCTACTGAGGACCTCATGGACGCCTTCCTGCACCAGGTGCTCGCCGGGCTCGCCACCGGCGGCATCTACGCCAGCCTCGCGCTCGCGCTGGTGATGATCTACCAGGCGACGCACCTGGTGAACTTCGCCCAGGGCGAGATGGCGATGTTCGCCACCTACTTCGCCTGGAGCCTGATCAACGCCGGCATGCCGTACTGGCCCGCGTTCCTGCTCACCGTGGTGTTCGCCTTCGTGCTCGGCGTGGTGATCGAGCGCGTCATCATCCGGCCGGTGGAGAACTCGCCCGTGCTCGTGATCGTCGTGGTGTTCATCGCGCTGCTGGTGATCCTGAACAGCGTCACCGGCTGGATCTTCAGCTACACCATCAAGACCTTCCCCAGCCCCTTCCCCGCCGAGCCGATCTTCGGCCAGTACATCACCTCGCACGGGGGCGGCGCCATCGGCGTGACGATGGTGGTCTTGGTGCTGCTGTACCTGTTCTTCCGCTTCACACCGCTCGGCCTCGCCATGCGCGCCGCGGCGCAGAATCCCGAGTCCGCCCGACTCGTCGGCATCCGCGTGGGCTGGATGCTGGCGCTGGGCTGGGGGCTGGCCGCCGCCATCGGCGGCGTCGCCGGCATGATGGTGGCGCCGATCGTGTTCCTCGACCCCAACATGATGGGCGGGGTGCTGCTCTACGCCTTCGCCGCGGCGCTGGTCGGCGGCATCGACAGCCCGGGCGGCGCGGTGTTCGGCGGCTTTCTCGTCGGCGTGCTGGAGAACGTGCTCGGCGCCTTCGTCATCGGCAACGAGCTGAAGCTCGCCGTGGCGCTGGTGCTGATCATCGGCGTGCTGGTGGTGAGGCCCTCGGGCTTCTTCGGCAAGGTCCTGGTGACCCGCGTATGAGCCGGCGCCGGCTGATCCTCATTTCCGTGCTGCTGCTCGCCGCCTGCGCGCTGCCTTTCTTCGTCAGCGACTACCGCACGTTCCAGTTCACGCTCGCGCTGGTGTATTCGATCGCGCTGCTCGGCCTGAACATGCTCACCGGCTTCAACGGCCAGATCTCGCTCGGCCACGGCGCCTTCTACGCCATCGGCGCCTACACCGCGGCGATTCTCATGGACCAGTACGGCATGCCCTACTGGGCGACGCTGCCGGTCGCCGCCGTCGTCTGCCTGGTCGCGGGATTTCTCTTCGGCCTGCCGGCGCTGCGCCTGGAGGGCCTGTACCTCGCGCTCGCGACCTTCGCGCTCGGCGTGTCGCTGCCGGCGCTGCTCAAGTACCACCATCTGGAGCAATGGACCGGCGGCGTGCAGGGCATCGTCATCAACAAGCCCGAGCCGCCGCCTTTTTTCTCGTTCGTGGGGCTGCCGATCAACCAGGACCAATGGCTGTACTACTTCGTGCTCGCGGTGACGGTGCTGATGTTCGTGCTGGCGTGGAACCTGCTGCGCGGCCGCATCGGCCGCGCGATGGTCGCGATCCGCGACCAGCACATCGCCGCGGAGGCGATGGGCATCAACACGGCGATGGTCAAGTCGCTCACCTTCGGCGTCTCCGCCATGTACACCGGCGTCGCCGGCGCGCTCGGCGCCATCGCCATCCAGTACGTGGCCCCCGACAGCTTCAACTTCTTCGTGTCGATCATGTTCCTGGTCGGCATCGTCATCGGCGGGCTCGCCTCGATCTCCGGGGCAATCTACGGGGCGCTGTTCATCCAGTTCGTGCCCAATATCGCGGACGAGATCTCCAGGGCCGCCCCGTGGGCGATTTTCGGCATCTTCCTGATCGGTTTCGTCTACCTGATGCCGATGGGCGTCGCCGGCGCCGTGCGCATGGCTCTAGCCCGGCTGGCGCGAAAGGCGCAGAATAGGTCTCAATCCACCTGAGGAGGAGGAAAACATGAAGCTGGTCCCCATTGCAGCATTGCTCGCCGTAGCGCTGGCCTCGCCGGCCGCGCTGGCGCAGAAGAAATACGACCCGGGCGCGAGCGACAAGTCGATCAAGATCGGCAATACCAACCCTTACAGCGGCCCCGCGTCCGCGTACGGCACGATCGGCAAGACCATCGGCGCCTACTGGAAGATGGTGAACGAGCAGGGCGGCGTCAACGGCCGCATGATCGAGTGGGTCTCCTACGACGACGGCTACAGCCCGCCGAAGACGGTGGAGATGGCGCGCAAGCTCGTCGAGCAGGACAAGGTGCTGTTCCTGTTCCAGACGCTGGGCACGCCGCCCAATACCGCGATCCACAAGTACATGAACTCGAAGAAGGTGCCGCAGGCGTTCGTCGCCACCGGCGCCACCAAGTGGAACGACCCGCGCGCTTTCCCCTGGACCATGGGCTGGCAGCCGAACTACCAGACCGAGGGGCGCATCTACGCCGAGCACATCCTGAAGAACAACCCCAAGGCGAAGATCGGCATCCTTTACCAGAACGACGACTACGGCAAGGACTACCTCAAGGGCTTCAAGGACGGCCTGGGCGCCAAGGCCGGGAGCATGATCGTCAAGGAAGTGTCCTACGAGGTCGCCGATCCCACGGTCGATTCGCAGATCGTGCAGCTGCAGGCCTCGGGCGCCGACACGTTCTTCAACATCACCACGCCCAAGTTCGCCGCGCAGGCGATCCGCAAGGCCTACGACACCGGCTGGAAGCCGACGCACTACATCAACAACGTGTCGGCGTCGATCGGCTCGGTGCTTAAGCCGGCGGGGCTGGAGAAGTCGACCGGGCTGATTTCCACCCAGTACCTGAAGGACCCGCTCGACGAGCAGTGGACGAACGACGACTCGGTGAAGGCGTGGCGGGCGTTCATGGGCAAGTACTACCCGGAAGGCAATCTCGCCGACGCGTCCAACATGTACGGCTACACCGTGGCGCAGACCCTGCACCAGGTGCTGAAGCAGGCGGGGGACAACCTGACGCGCGCCAACATCATGAAGCAGGCGGCATCGCTGAAAGGCTACCGCTCTGAAACCATGCTGCCGGGCATCCGCATCACCACCGACGCGGGCGACTTTGCGCCGATCGAGTCGGAGCAGCTGATCCGCTTCGACGGCCAGAAGTGGCAGCGCTTCGGGCCGATCATCGGCAAGTAACGGCCGGCAGCTGAAAGCAAAAGGGCGGGCGCACAGCGCCCGCCCTTTCCTATTGCGCGCCCCGATCGCGCGCTAGACGCTCGCCTCCTCGTGGCGGCGCAGCGCGTCGCCCCACGACTTGTCCCAGTCGTTGCCGATGAAGTCGCGCTCGGCGCCGTCGGCCTGATAGAAGCGGTTGGGGATCTGGAACATGGCCACCGACAGGTTGCCCTCGGGCCCCGCCCACGCCTCGTGGCGGCTGCCCGCCGGGCGCCAGACGAAGTTGCCCGCCGTCACCGTGCCTTCGCCACACACCAGGGTGCCCGCGAGCAGGTAGGTCTGCTCGATCAGCACGTGCTCATGGTCGGGAAGCTTCGCCCCCGGCGCCATCTTCAGCAGCACCGTAAGCAGGCCGGAAGCGCGGTCGATCAGCAGCGTCTTCTGCTCGACGCCCGGAAAAGAGGTCTTCTCCCAAGGCAGCGCCGCGACGTCGACGAAGCGGCTGGCGAGCGGCGCCAGGTCAGCGTGGTTCTTGGCGTTCGGGGTCTTGGCGGACATCGTGCTCCTCGCAGCCCGTCAGGGGCCGGAAGCAGAGATTACTGCCGAATGCGCCCGATGGGAACCGGGCGCCAGGCTGCCGCCTACGCCTTGCGGTGCTCCCCCACCCGCACGATTTTCATCGTGTTGGTGCCGCCCGCCTTGCCGATCGGCTCGCCGATGGTGAGCACGATGAGGTCGCCGTCCTTCACCACGCTGTTCTCCACCAGCACCTTCTCGGCCTCCGCCAGCAGCGCCTCGCGGTCGTGGCCGACGTACTTCACCATCAGGGGATAGGTGTCGCGGAACAGCGCGCAGCGGTAGCGCGTCTGCGTCTGCGAGGTGAGGGCGTAGATCGGCACGCCGCAATTCAGCCGGCTCATCCACAGCGCGGTCGCGCCCGACTCGGTGAGCGCGGCGATCGCCTTCACCTTGAGATGGAACGCCGTGAACAGCGCCCCCATGGCGATCGACTGGTCGACGCGCGTGAATACCCTGTTGAGGAAATCCTGCTCCAAGCTGATCGACTGCGTCTGTTCGGCCTCGATGCAGATGCGGTCCATGGCCTCGATCGTCTCCACCGGGTAGCGGCCGCTCGCCGACTCGGCCGACAGCATCACCGCGTCGGTGCCGTCGAGCACCGCGTTGGCGACGTCGGACACTTCGGCACGC
>JAOUGZ010000310.1 GCA_029865405.1 Betaproteobacteria bacterium | reverse complement strand
GCGCGCAGCGCCGCAAGGTCGTAGAGCTCGTCCGCGGTGACCCGCAGCCCGCCCGAAAAATCGTCGCGCTGCGCTTTGCCCTGGACGATGAGCAGCGCGTCTTCCTTTAGCTTGTCGCGGTGCTTCTCGAAGAGCTCGTTGAATACCGAGAGTTCCAGTTGTGCGCTGCCATCGTCCAGCATCACCACCATCATGCGGCCGCGGCGCGTCATCTGCGTGCGCGCCGAGGCGACCACGCCCGCCAGCCAGACGCGATGCTCGGCGGCGGCGAGTTGCGCCAGCGGCACGCGCGGAAACCCCGCAATCTCGCGCTCGTACACGGAGAACAGGTGCCCCGACAAGGCGAAGCCGAGCGCCGCCTTTTCCTCGGTCAGCTGCTGCTTCAGGTCCCAGGGCTTCGCCGGGATCAGCGCGACTTCGGCCCCGCCCGCATCCTCCGTGTCGCCGAACAGGCTCACCTGCGCCGCCTGGCGCTCGCGCTGCTCGGCCGCTTCAAGCGCGCGGCCCGCGGTGGCGAGCAGGCTGGCACGGTTGGACTCGAGCGTGTCGAGCGCGCCGGCGCGGATCAGCGCCTCGATCACGCGACGGTTGACCGCGCGCTTGTCAACGCGCCGGCAAAGGTCGAACAGATCCTTGAATGGCCCCGCTTGGCGCGCGTCGACGATGGCGCCGATCGCCGCCTCGCCCGTGCCGCGCACCGCGCCCAGGCCGTAGCGCAGGGTCGTCGCGTCCACCGGCACGAAGCGGAACTCGGACGCCTGGATGTCCGGCGGCAGCACGCGCAGGCCGTTGGCGATCGCGTCCTCGTGGAACTGGCGCACCTTGTCGGTATCGCCCATCACCAGCGACAGGTTCGCCGCCATGAAGGCCGAGGCGTGGTGCGCCTTCATGTACGCAGTCTGATAGGCGAGCAGCGCATAGGCTGCGGCGTGCGAGCGGTTGAAGCCGTAGCCGGCGAACTTCTCCATGAGGTCGAACAGCTGCGTCGCCTTGGCCCGGGACAGGCCGTTCTTCTCGGCCCCGGAGACGAATACGTCGCGCTGCTGCGCCATTTCCTCGGCCTTCTTCTTGCCCATCGCGCGCCGCAGCAGGTCGGCGCCGCCCAGCGTCAGGCCGCCGATTACCTGCCCGATCTGCATCACCTGCTCCTGGTAGACCATGATGCCGTAGGTCGGCCGCAGGATCGGCTCGAGCCGCGGGTCAAGATACTCCACGCGCTGGCTGCCGTGCTTGCGCGCAATGAAATCCGGAATCAGGTCCATGGGCCCGGGCCGGTACAGCGCCACCAGGGCGATGATGTCCTCGAAGCAGTCCGGCCGCGCGCGCTTGATCAGGTCGCGCATGCCGCGCGATTCCAGCTGGAACACGGCGGTGGTGTTGCCGGCGGCGAGCAACTGGTAGGTCGCCTTGTCGTCCAGCGGCACGCGTTCCAGCGCGAACTGCGCGTCGCCCATCTGGCGCACGAAGCGTTCCGCCCAGTCGAGGATGGTGAGCGTGGTCAGCCCGAGAAAATCGAACTTCACCAGCCCCACCGCCTCGACGTCGTCCTTGTCGAGCTGCGAGATGACGTTGACGCCGCCCTCGGCCGCGTACAGCGGGCAGAAATCGGTGAGCCGGCCGGGCGCGATGAGCACGCCGCCCGCGTGCATGCCGACGTTGCGCGTCAGGCCCTCGAGCTTCTCGCCCAGCGCCAGGAGCTCCCGGACCTCGTCCTCCTTCTTCTCGCGCTGCGCGAGCAGGGGCTCCGTCTCGCGCGCCTCGGCCAGCGTGATGGTGCGCCCGGGCTGCACCGGGATCAGCTTGGCCACCTGGTCGCAGAAGTTGTAGCCCAGATCGAGCACGCGCCCGCAGTCGCGCACCACGGCGCGCGCCGCCATGGTGCCGAAGGTCGCAATCTGCGAGACGCTGTCCGCGCCGTACTTCCGGCGCACATAGTCGATGACCTTGTCGCGCCCGTTCTGGCAGAAATCGATGTCGAAGTCCGGCATCGACACGCGCTCGGGGTTGAGGAAGCGCTCGAACAGCAGGTTGTAGGTGATCGGGTCGAGGTCGGTGATGCCGAGCGAGTAGGCGACGAGCGAGCCCGCGCCCGAGCCGCGTCCCGGCCCGACGGGCACGCCGTTCTGCTTCGCCCAGTTGATGAAGTCGGCGACGATGAGGAAGTAGCCGGCGAAGCCCATCTGGATGATGGTGCGGATCTCGAAGTCGAGGCGCTCGCCGTAGCGCGGCGCAGCGCGCGCGCGCTCGGCCGGGTCGGCAAACAGCTTCTCCAGCCGCGCGCCGAGCCCCTGCTCAGCCTGGCGGCGCAGGAACTGGTCGAGCGTCGTGCCCGGGGGCGTCGGAAACGCCGGCAGGCGGCTGCGGCCGAGGTCGATCTGCAGGTTGCAGCGCTGCGCGATCTCGAGCGCATTGCCGAGCGCCTGCGGCACATCGACGAACAGCTGCGCCATCTCCGCCTGCGTCTTGAAGTACTGCTCGGGCGTGAACAGACGCGGCCGGCGCTGGTCGCCCAGGACGTAGCCTTGCGCAATGCACACGCGCGCCTCGTGCGCCTTGAAGTCGTCGGGCGCGACGAACTGCACCGGGTGCGTGGCGACGACCGGCAGCGCGCGCCGCGCCGCCAGATCGACGGTGCGCGCGACCAGCGTCTCGCCGTGCGCAAACCCGGCGCGCTGCAGCTCGAGATAGTAGCGGCCCGGGAAGCGCGCGCTCCATTCCTGCGCCAGCCGGTCGGCCGCCGCCGCGTTGCCGGCGGCGAGCGCCAGGCCGACGTCGCCCGCGCCGGCGCCGGAGAGCGCGATCAGGCCATCGTTGTCGCATTCGCCCAGCCACGCGCGCGCGATTTCAGCGCGCCCCTGGCGCTGGTTGGTGAGCCAGGCGCGCGACAGCAGATCGCACAGGCGCAGGTAGCCGGCGCGCGAGGCACACAGCAGGAGCACGCGCGCCGGCTTGTCGGCGGCAGACTCGCCCTGCACCCAGCAATCGGCGCCCACCACCGGCTTCACGCCGGCGGCGCGCGCCGCCTGGTAGAACTTGACCATGCCGAAGACGTTCGCGCTGTCGGTGAGGGCCAGCGCCGGCATGCGGTCCTGCGCCGCGCGTTCGACCGCCGCATCGAGCCGGACGATGCCATCCGACACCGAGTACTCGCTGTGCAGCCTGAGATGAACGAAGCGAGGCGCAGGCATGGGAAGCAGTGAAAGTTTACCATCCGCGCATGCGTGCTCCGGCGCTTCTCGCCTTGTCTTGCGGCGCGACCTTCATCGCCCTCTCGCCGATCTGGGTGCGCCTGGCGGACGTCGGTCCGACGGCGAGCGCGTTCTGGCGCGTGGCACTCGCCGTGCCGCTGCTCTGGCTCGCCCACGCGCTCGCGACGCGCGGGCGCGGCGCGCTGCGCGCCGACTGGCGCATGCTCGTCGTCGCCGGCATCGCCTTTGCCGGGGACCTCGCGTTCTGGCACTGGTCGATCCAGTTCACCTCGGTGGCCAACTCGACGCTGCTCGCCAACCTCGCGTCGATCTTCGTCACGCTGGCGGCGTGGGTGCTGTGGCGGCAGGTGCCGCGGCCGCTGTTTCTCGTCGCGCTCGCCTGCGCGCTCGCCGGCGTCGGCATGCTGGTGCGCACCAGCCTGGATTTCGCGCCGCGCGCGCTGCTCGGTGACGCACTGGGCGTGGTCACCGCGATGTTCTACGCCTGGTATCTGCTCTCGGTGAAGAGCCTGCGCGACCGCGGCGTAGCGACCCTGAAGCTGATGGCAGTGACCAGCACGGTGACGGCCCTCGCCCTGCTGCCCGCCGCGCTCGCCTCCGGTGAGGCCATGCTGCCCCGCAATGCGGCCGGCTGGCTGATCCTCCTCGCGCTGGCGTGGATCACGCACGCGGGCGGCCAGGGGCTGATCGCCTACGCCCTCGCTCACCTGCCGGCGGCATTCTCCTCGGTCGGCCTGCTCTTGCAGCCGGTGATGGCCGCGGCGTTCGCCTGGCTGCTGCTCGGAGAGCCGCTGGTGGCGCTGCAGTTCGCCGGCGGCACGGTCGTGCTGGCGGCGATCTATCTTG
The DNA here is from genome assembly GCA_029865405.1 of Betaproteobacteria bacterium. Next base: position 393 of record JAOUGZ010000310.1, on the reverse strand, counting down.
CGCGCCGTGCGTCCCGAGGAACAGAATAGCGCGTCACCTCGGGCGAGGAGAACACGCATGGCAACCCGGAAGAAGGCCAAGGCCAAACCCAAGCGCCGCAAGGCGGCGGCCAAGCGGCCGGCAGTTCGAAGGAAGGTCGTACGCAAGGCGCCGGCCCGGCGCGCGGCGCCCAAGGCGGTCAAGCGCAAGGCGGTAAAGCCGAAGGCAGTGAAGCTGAAGGCGGTACAGCCGAAGGCAGCCAAGCCGCAGCCCCCCATTGCCGCCGACCGTCCGCCGCCGGGCGAGCGCATCGGCGTCGTCACCCACTTCTACGGCGAGCCGTCGGTGGCGATCGTGAAGCTGGAGACGGGAACGCTACGCGTCGGCGACACGATCCACGTCCAGGGACACACC
>JAOUGZ010000309.1 GCA_029865405.1 Betaproteobacteria bacterium | reverse complement strand
GGTGTTCATTACCCAGTTCCCGAACCTGTCAAGGAACGTGCTGGGGGCAGCCGAGCACGTGGTGACGCTGCTGCTTATCGTGTTCTCGGTGGGCATCGGCGTCGGGTCGCTGCTGTGCGAGCGGCTCTCGGGCCGCAAGGTCGAGATCGGCCTCGTGCCCTTCGGCTCGATCGGCCTCACGCTCTTCGGCATCGACCTGTGGCTCGCCGCCGAAGGGCACGCGCCGCACGGGACGCAGACGCTCGCCGAGTTCATGCGCGACCCCTCGCACTGGCGCATGCTCGTCGACCTGCTGCTGATCGGCGTTTTCGGCGGCTTCTACATCGTGCCGCTCTACGCGCTCATCCAGACGCGCAGCGACCCGGCGCACCGCTCGCGCATCATCGCCGGCAACAACATCCTCAACGCGGCGTTCATCGTCGCGGCCGCGGCGCTGGCCATCGGACTGTTCGCCGCGGGGCTCAGCATCCCGCAGCTGATCCTCGTCACCGCGCTGCTCAACGCGGTGGTGGCGCTCTACATCTACCTGCTGGTGCCCGAATTCCTGATGCGCTTTCTCGTCTGGATCCTCGTGCACTCGGTATACCGGCTGGACAAGAGCGGCCTCGAGCACGTGCCCGACGAAGGCGCGGCGCTGATCGTCGCCAACCACGTCAGCTTCGTCGATGCGCTGGTAATCGCTGCCGCGGTGCGCCGGCCGGTGCGCTTCGTCATGGACCATCGCGTGTTCAAGCTGCCGATCCTCAACTTCGTCTTCCGCACCGGGAAGGCGATCCCCATCGCCTCGGCGAAGGAAGATCCGGCGATGATGGAGCGCGCCTTTGCCGACGTGGCACGGGCGCTGCGCGACGGCGACATCGTGTGCATCTTCCCCGAGGGGCGCATCACGGATACGGGCGAGCTGTACCCGTTCCGGCCCGGGGTGCTGCGCATTCTCGAGCAGACCCCGGTGCCGGTGGTGCCGGTCGCGCTGCGCGGGCTGTGGGGGAGCTTCTTCTCGCGCGAAGGCGGCGCGGCGATGACGCGGCCGTGGCGCATGCGGCCGTTCGCGAAGATCGGCCTCGCGGTGGGCGCGCCGGTGACGGCGGCTGCGGCGACGCCGGAAGGCTTGCAGGCCATGGTGGGCGAATTGCGAGGGGACTGGCGATGAGAAACCGGTATCGCATCAAGCTTGCAGAAACGCCGGCCGAGCGCGAGCAGGTGCACCGGCTCAACTACGCAACCTTCGTCGAGGAGATCCCGCAGCACGCGCCCAACTCCGAGCGGCGCCTCGTCGATCGCTTCGACGCGGAGAACGAGTACGCGATCGCGCTCGACGGTCTCGGCGAGGTGATCGGCATGCTCGCGCTGCGCGCGCGGCGTCCTTTTTCCCTCGACCAGAAGCTCGAGCGCCTCGACGACTACTTGCCGTCGCACCGCTCGCTGTGCGAGCTGCGGCTGCTTGCCGTGCGGCGCGAGCACCGCCACCGGGTCCTGCTGCGCGATCTCGTGGCGTTCACGACGCGCCGCTGCGTCGAGGCCGGCCATGACCTTGCGGTGATCTCGGGGACGACGCGCCAGCTGGCCCTCTACCGGCACCTCGGTTTCGAGCCCTTCGGCCCGCGGGTAGGGTCGGCCGAGGCGCAGTACCAGCCCATGGTTTTGTCCCTCGAGGGGCTGAAGGCGAGCGCCGGGAACGTCCTTGGCGTGAACGGCGGCGCGCAGCTATCGCGTGCGCCGGCGCGGTTCACGCCTGGCCCGGTCGCCGTCTCGGCGGCGACGCGCGCGGCGATGGCAGCGGAAGCCGGCGCGCATCGCTCGAGTGAATTCGTCGAGCGGGTCGCACGGGTGCGGCGCTCGCTGTGCGAGCTGACGGGGGCAGGCGATGCGGCGCTCCTCGTCGGCACCGGCACGCTCGCCAACGACACGGTCGCAATGGCGTTGCGCGCGCGGCCGGGCAGGGGCCTCGTTCTCGCCAATGGCGAGTTCGGCGAGCGCCTCATCGAGCAGGCGCGCTGCGCGGGCCTCGAATTCGACGAACTGCGCCAGCCCTGGGGCGAGCCCTTCGCCGAGACTGCGATCGCGCAGGCGGCGCAGCGCGCCGGCGTGGGCTGGATCTGGGCGGTGCACTGCGAAACCTCGACCGGCGTGCTGAACGATCTCGAGGCGCTGAGGCGCAGCGCCGAAACTGCGCGCGCGGCGCTGTGCCTGGATTGCGCCAGCTCGATCGGCGCCATGCCCGTGCGCCTGGAGGGCGTGTGGCTGGCGAGCGCGAGCAGCGCGAAGGGACTCGCCGCCTATCCCGGGCTGGCCGCGGTGCTGGTGAACGGGGCTGCGCCGCGCACCGTGCCGCCTGCGCCGCGCTACCTCGACCTGGCGTACTGGCTGCGCCGCGACAGCGTGCCCTTCACGCATTCGTCGAATCTCGTTGCGGCACTGGACGCCGCCCTGGCGGATGCATCGTGGAAAGCGCGGTTTCGCGATACGGCGCGCGATGCGTGCTGGCTGCGCGAGGCGCTGCGCACGCGCGGGCTCGCGATCGTCGCGCCCGAGGCGGCCGCGAGCCCGAGCGTGGCGAGCATTGCCCTGCCTGAGAACGTGCCGGCGGCCGAAGTGGGCGCCGCGCTGCTGCAACGCGGATTCGAGATCGCCTGGCGCAGCGCCTATCTCGCGAACCGCAACTGGGTGCAGGTGGCGCTGATGGGGGAATACGACCGGGTCGCGCTGCGCCAGCTGCCCGGGGCGCTGGCACAGGAAGTTTCTGCACACGCGCGGCACGGCGAGCGGGCCGCATGAGCGAGGAGGGCAGGCACCATGGACCATAGTCGCGAGGACATCCTCGAATGGGCGGCAGCGGAGCGCATTTCCGCGGCCAACCTGCGCCGCGCCCTCGAAATCGGCGGCGTGCTGCCCGATCGCGAGCGGTGGCGCCGCTTTCTCGACCAGCTCTTGCTTTGGCTTGGGGTCGTGATGGTCGCGGCGAGCGTCATCTTCTTCCTCGCCTACAACTGGCATGAGCTTGGCCGCTACGCAAAGTTTGCCTTGGCCGAGGGGATGATCGTGGCTGCGCTGGCGGTGCTCTGGTGGCAGGGCCTGGAGCGAATTGGCGGCAAGGCGGCGTTGCTTGCGGCCGCGCTCTTTACCGGCGCGCTGCTCGCGCTCATTGGCCAGACCTACCAGACCGGCGCCGATACCTTCGAGCTGTTCGCTGTCTGGGCGGTGGCGATCCTGCCGTGGGCGCTGCTCGCGCGCCTGCCTGCGCTGTGGGTGCTATGGCTCGCGCTCGCCAATCTGGCCGTGGTGCTCTACTTCCAGGCGTTTCGTGGATTCTTCGGCTTGATCTTCACGACGGAGCGGCAGCTTTGGTTGCTCTTCGGGCTGAACACGATCGCGCTCGCACTATGGGAAGGACTGGCGCTGGCGGGCATCGCCTGGCTGCGCGAGCGCTGGGCGCTGCGCCTGCTTGCCACCGCCAGCGGCGCCTGCGTGACGGCGCTGGCCGTGTTTGCCGTTTTCGATAAGACCGCATTCGGGTGGGCGCTTCCGGTGTGGCTTGCCTGGCTTGGCGCCGCGTACGCGCTCTACCGTCGACGCATCAGGGACCTGTTCGTACTCGCCGGCGGGGTGCTCTCCAGCATCGTCGTGGTCGCCTCCGGATTGTCGCGGCTGCTCCTCGAAGCGCGCGCCGACGCGGGCGGGCTGTTCTTCATCGGCCTGGTCATCATCGCAATGTCGGCCGCGGGCGGCTATTGGCTGAAGAACGTCGCAAACGAGGAGGGCGCGTGATGAACACTGCGGGCAGAGAGTCGCTGTGGGGCCGGCTGCGCGCGGCGGCGCTGGTCGAGGGCGACGTGCCGCCGCCCGACACCGCGCGCTCGCCGTGGTACGTGCGCGTGATGCTCGGGGTCGCCGGCTGGATCGGCGCCCTGTTCATGATCGGCTTTCTTGGCGTCGGTTTCGAGTTCGTGTTCAAGAATACGACAGTGACCTTCGTCACGGGCGCTGCGGTTTGCGCGGGCGCCGCTGTCCTGTTCCGCGCCAACCCGCACGGCAATTTCACGGGCCAGTTCGGCCTGGCCGTCAGCCTCGCTGGCCAGGCGCTGATGATCTACGCGCTGGCCCGGGTATTCGAACTCTCGTTCAGCGCCGCCGCGCTCGCCATCGCGCTGCAACAGGCACTGCTGTTCGTGCTGGTGCCGAACTTCATTCATCGCGTATGGACGTCCTGGTCCGGTGCATACGCAGCGGTGTACGCCCTCAGCCATGCAGGGTTGCAGGCTTTCGCGCCCGCCGCCGTGACCCTGGGGTTCCTGTGGCCGTGGCTCGCCGAGTTCGACCATCCGCGCCGCGGCGTGCTGCTGCGCGCCGCGGGCTACGGGCTTGCGCTCGCGGCAGTACAGACGGCGGTGATGCACGGCTCGTTGTGGGCGATGTGGCTCACGGGCGACATGAGCGGACGCGGCTCGCCGGGCGCCGAGGTCC
>JAOUGZ010000308.1 GCA_029865405.1 Betaproteobacteria bacterium | reverse complement strand
GGCATCGTGCCTTCCTACGCCATCATCGTGCGCGAATACTTCGCGCCGCGCGTGGCGGGCACCATGGTGAGCATCGTGCTCACCTCGACCCTGTTCGGCATGGCGCTGGGCGGCTGGATGTCGGGCGCGATCTTCGACCTGACCGGCTCATACCACGCGGCGTTCCTCAACGGCATCGCCTGGAATGTGCTCAACATCGGCATCGCGGCGGCGCTCTTGCTGCGTGCGCGAAAGCGGCTATAGTCGAAGGCAAGGAGGTTGCCATGGACCTGAGCGAAGAGCTGCGCCGCCTGAAGCCGGCGGCGATGGATGGCGCGGAATGGGGCATCCGCCTGGAACTGGCCGCGCTGTACCGCGCGTTCGACTGGCTGGGCTGGACCGAATCGATCTACAACCACATCACCGCGCGCGTGCCGGGCGGCGAGCGGCACTACCTGATCAATCCCTACGGGCTCAACTACAACGAGGTGACGGCGACCAATCTGGTCAAGATCAACCTCAAGGGCGAGGTCATGGACGGCTCGAAGTACCCGGTGAACGTGGCCGGGTTCGTGATCCACAGCGCGGTCCATGGCGCGCGCGAGGACGCGCATTGCATCATCCACACCCACAGCACCGCGGGCAGCGCCGTGGCGTGCAAGAAGGACGGCCTGCGCTTCGACAATTTCTACAGCGCCTCGCTGTACGGCCAGGTCGCGTACCACGACTTCGAGGGCGTGACCACGGATCTGGCCGAGCAGCCGCGCCTGGTGAAGAGCCTCGGCGACAAGCCGATCCTCATCCTGCGCAACCACGGCCTGCTGGTCGCCTGTCCGGGCATTCCCGAGGCCTACATGACCTACTGGGTCCTGCAGCGCGCCTGCGAAATCCAGGTGGCGACCGACGCCATGCAGGGCGACAACCTGCCCATCGCGCCGCGCGTGCTCGACGAGACGCCGGCGCGCGCCAAGGCGTTTCGCACCGGGCCGCGCCCCGGCGGCCTGCCCTTCGATGCCCTGCTCCGGCGGGCGGGCATTCGCACCCAAGACCTCATCTGAACGGAGACTTCCGCATGGACAAGCGCAGTCAGAAGGAACGCTTCGACGATGGCCTGAAGACGCGGCGCGAAGTGCTCGGTCCGGCCTACGTCGACAAGGCGATGGCGGGCGTCGACGACTTCAGCCAGCCGTTCGTCGACCTGCTCAACACCTACTGCTGGAACGACATCTGGAACCGGCCCGGCCTCGACCGCAAGACGCGCTCCATGCTCAACTTGGCGATGCTCTCGGCGCTGGGCAAGGAGCACGAGCTGAAGCTGCACATCAACGGCGCGCTGAACAACGGCCTGACGAAGGAACAGATCCGCGAGGTGTTCCTGCAGGTCGCGATCTACTGCGGCGTGCCGGCAGCGGTGGTGGCGTTCCGCTGCGCCAAGGAAGTATTCAAGGACCGCGGAACTAGTTGATTGACAGGCGGCGCCCCCGGTAGGTAGGGTCAGCCCGGGGGACGCACAATGGCCAAGATCGCCGTGTTCAACCAGAAGGGCGGGGTCGGCAAGACCACGACTTCGCTCAACCTCACCGCGGCGCTGGCGCGCCGCGGCTACAACCCGTTGTCGATCGACCTCGATCCACAGGCGCACCTGTCGTACGTGTCCGGCGCCACGGTCGAGCGCTCGGACGATTCCATCTTCGGCTTCTACCAGCAGGCCAAGCCGCTGACGCAGCTCATCCGCCCGGCAACCGGCGGCTGGCTCGCGATCTCCGCGCACGTCGAGCTCTCCAAGGTCGACACCCACTACGGCAAGGGCGCCAACGTCCTCAACCGGCTGAACCTCGGCATCCTCCGGGAAAACCTCAACACCGGCCGCCCGATCGTCATCGACTGCTGCCCGGTGCTCGGCGTGCTGTCGCTGTCGGCGATCTTCGCCGCCGATCGGGTCCTGATCCCCGTCTCGGCGGACTACCTGGCGTTGAAGGGCGTGCAGCAATGCGAAAAGACCCTCAAGGCGCTCGAGCATGTGCTCAAAAAGCGCGTCGCGCGGCGCTACCTGGTGACGCGCTTCGACACCCGGCGCAAGCTCTCGCACCGCATCGCCGAGGAGCTGCAGGCGCGTTTCGGCGCCGACATCTGCAGCACGCGCATCGCGGAGAACGTGGCGCTCGCCGAGAGCCCGGCATCGCGCAAGGACGTGTTCGCGCACGCGCCCGAGAGCCGCGGCGCGCAGGACTACGACGCGCTGGTCGAGGAGCTGCTGGCCACGGGATTCATCGAGACTCGCCCTCGTCCCGTGCAATGATCGACAGGATGCTGTCGAGGCTCGCCGCCTCGTCGCGCGGCATCGCCGTCAGCTCGCGGCACTCGACGATCTCGCAGTAGGGATACATCTGCTGGATGCGGCCTTCCGCCTGCGCGCGGTCGGCAGCCTGCACCATCAGGTTCTCCACCGGCGTGCCGCTGCGGGTGCGGATCCTGAAGGCGAACTTGGTGAGAAAGCGCGGCGCGCCCTCAGGCGGCATGGCGCTCCGGCGCGCGGCACGCCGTCTCCATCTCGCGCCGCACCTTGACCGCGACGGCGTCCGCATCCACCGCGACGTCGCTCCAGCGCACCGGCTGCCCGGCCGCGACGGGCTTCAGCACCTTCCAGCCGTGCGCGAGGCCGAGCGGCAGGCATCCCTGGGCGAGCGAATCCGCGGCGGGCATGAGCCGCCCGACCACCGTATAGCCGCCCTCGCCGTCCAGCAGTTCGCCCGGCTTGAGTGCGCGCTTGGCGGTCGCCACGGCGTCCGCCCGGAATCCCGTGGCGCAGCCGGTCGGCTCCCCGCGCAGTCCCACGGACGCGACCGAGATGCCGACCTCCAGCCCGATCAGGTGCCAGCGCTTGTACAGGCAGGCGTAGCGGCCGCTGTCGTCGGTCAGCACGCCATATTCGGCGAAGCAGCGCCGGATGTACTCGCTTTCGCCCTCGAACGACACGAACACACCGAAGCGGATGTCGTAGTCGACCGGCGTGCCGTCCGGCTGCAGCGACGACACCACTTCCACCTGCCCCTTGTGGTGCAACACGCCGCCCTCGGCGCGCGGGCGCATGAGATTGGGGATCTGGTCGATGCGGCCCGCGGGATAGGCAAGGCCGGCGGGCGCGGGGGTGAGACCGGTGGCGTTGCACACGGCGCTCGTCTCGATGGCGGGCTTCGAGCCGTCGAGGAACGAATTGAACATCTTCGGGTTCAGGCCGCCGACTTTCGCCTGCTCCGGCGTGAGCCCGTAATAGCCCCAGACGGTTTCCGGGGTGGACTGCGCGAAGTGCGCCTGCCACTTGTGACCGCGCCCCGCCGCCACCACCGGAAAGCCCGCGGCGCGCGCCCAGTCCACGAGGTCGCAGATCAGCGCCGGCTGGTCGCCGTAGGCGAGGCTGTATACCACGCCTGCCGCGGCCGCCCTCTGCGCGAGGATCGGGCCGCAGAACGCATCGGCTTCCACCGTCACCATCACCACGTGCTTGCCATGGCGGAAGGCCTCCAGCGCGTGCTCGACGGCCGCCATCGGGTTGCCGGTGGACTCGATGATGATGTCGATCGCCGGGTGTGCCACCAGCGCGCGCCAGTCTTCGCCCAGATGCGTGCGCCGCTCCTTCAGCGCCGCATCGAGCGAGGGCGCGCCGAAATGCTCGGGCGCCCAACCGGTGCGCGCGAGGTTTGCCTTTGCGTACGCAGGATTGAGGTCCGCGATGCCCACCAGGTGCACGCCCGGCGTGCGCGGCACCTGCGCGATGTACATCGTGGCGAACTTGCCCGCGCCGATCACGCCGAGGCGAAGGGGCTTGCCCTGAGCTTCGCGTTCCCGGAGCTTGGCGTGCAGGTTCATGTTCTATTTTCCGGGCTTTTCGACGACCTGGAAGAATACTTCGTCCTTCTTGATCATGCCCAGCTCGTAGCGCGCACGCTCCTCGATCGCCTCGAGGCCCTGCTTGAGGTCGCGCACCTCCGCCTCCAGCGCCACATTGCGGGCTTCCAGCTGCCCATTGGTCGACTGCTGCGCCGAAACCTGGCGGTCGACCTCCGACACGCGCAGCCACCCGCCCTTGCCCAGCCAGAGCGGGTACTGGATGAGCACGATGAGCGCGCCCAGAAGGCCGGCCAGGAGCTTCATCTCAACGCAGTCGCGCGAACGCCTCCCGGCCCGGGTAGCTCACGGAATCGCCGAGATCTTCTTCGATGCGCAGCAGCTGGTTGTACTTGGCGATGCGGTCCGAGCGCGACAGCGACCCGGTCTTGATCTGCAGCGCGTTGGTGCCCACCGCGATGTCGGCGATGGTGGTGTCCTCGGTCTCGCCCGAGCGGTGCGAGATCACCGCGCCATAGCCCGAGCGCTTCGCGTACTCGATGGCGGCGAAGGTCTCGGTGAGCGTGCCGATCTGGTTGACCTTCACCAGGATGGCGTTGGCGACGCCGCGCTTCACGCCCTCGCGCAGGGTGCGCACGCTGGTGACGAACAGGTCG
>JAOUGZ010000307.1 GCA_029865405.1 Betaproteobacteria bacterium | reverse complement strand
TCGACCGGCACACCACGGGCGACGGCATCGTGTCCGCGCTGCAGGTGCTCGCCGCGATGCGCGAGTCGCAGAAGACGCTCGGCGAGCTGACTGCGGACCTGGTGATGTTTCCGCAGGTGCTCGTCAACGTGAAGGTGCCGCGCGGTTTCGAGTGGCAGAAGGACCGCGCGATCGCCGCGGCCCGGGCCGAGGCCGAAAAGGCGCTCGATGGGAAGGGGCGGGTGCTGCTGCGTCCCTCGGGGACCGAGCCGTTGCTGCGCGTAATGGTGGAGGGTGAGCCGAGGCAAGCTGTTGAAGCGGCGGCGAAATCCATAGCGGATGCGGTGCGCCGGGCGACGGGCTGACGGCCTCTTGCCATTTGGTTAACGCTTCCATAATATTGGAAACATGGAAACGAAGCAGGCCGTCCTGGCACTCAGCGCCCTTGCGCAGGACACGCGGCTGGGCATCTTCCGGCTGTTGGTCCAGGCGGGCCCGCAGGGCATGGCCGCGGGCCAGATCGGCGAAAAGCTCGATCTTGCGCCGGCAACCCTGTCCTTTCACCTCGCCGGGCTGCACCGCGCGGGGCTGGCGCAGAGCCGCCACGAGGGCCGCTTCGTCATCTATTCGGCTGATTTCCAGGCCATGAACGCGCTGGTCGGCTTCCTCAGCGAGAACTGCTGCGGCGGCCGCGAATGCCAACCCACGACAGGAGAGCAGAATGAAACGCCTACACGTACACGTCGCCGTGCATGACCTCGCGCAGAGCATCCGCTTCTACAAGGCGCTGTTCGACGCCGAGCCCACGGTGAAGAAGGACGACTACGCCAAGTGGCAGCTCGAAGACCCGCGCGTCAACTTTGCCATCTCGAAGCGCGGCGCGAAAACCGGGCTCGACCACCTCGGCATCCAGGTCGACGACGACGCCGAGCTCGGGCAGCTGCGCTCGCAGCTCGCCCAGGCCGACGTCGCGATCATGGACCAGAAGAACGCCACCTGCTGCTACGCGAAGAGCGACAAGCACTGGACGCTCGATCCGCAGGGCATCGCCTGGGAGTCGTTCCACACGCTGGAAGCCGCGCCGCGCTATGGCGACGACACGCGGATCGAGGTGAAGGAAGGGAAAGCGGCCTGCTGCGCGCCCACGCCCGCCTGAGATGAACCTGTTCGAGCGCTGGCTGACGCTCTGGGTGTTCCTGTGCATCGTCGCCGGGATCGCCCTCGGGCAGTGGCTGCCGGCGCCGTTCGAGGCGCTCGGGCGTATGGAGGTGGCGCAGGTCAACCTGCCGGTCGGGGTGCTCATCTGGGTGATGATCATCCCGATGCTGCTGCGCATCGATTTCGCGGCGATGGGGCAGGTGCGGGAGCACTGGCGCGGCATCGGCGTGACGCTCGCCGTGAACTGGCTGGTCAAGCCGTTCTCGATGGCGCTGCTCGCCTGGTTCTTCCTGCGGCAGGTGTTCGCGCCCTGGCTGCCGGCGGAGCAGATCGACAGCTATGTGGCGGGACTGATCCTGCTCGCCGCGGCGCCGTGCACGGCCATGGTATTCGTGTGGAGCCGACTCACGCAGGGCGACCCGTACTTCACGCTCAGCCAAGTGGCGCTCAACGACACGATCATGATCGTCGCTTTCGCGCCGATCGTCGCGCTGCTCCTCGGCCTTTCGGCGATCGCCGTGCCGTGGGACACGTTGTTCACGTCGGTCCTGCTCTACATCGTCATCCCGGTGGTCATTGCGCAGTTGTGGCGCGCGTCCTTGCTGAAGGGCGGCGAGGCGCGCCTGCAGGCTGCGCTCGCGCGCATCCAGCCGTGGTCAGTTGCGGCGCTGCTCGCCACCATCGTGCTGCTCTTCGCCTTCCAGGGCCGCCAGATCCTCGCGCAGCCGCTGATCATCGGCATGCTGGCGGTACCGATCCTGGTGCAGGTGTACTTCAACTCGGGCCTCGCCTACCTGCTTAACCGGCGTCTGCGCGTCGCGCACAGCGTCGCCGGGCCGTCGGCGCTCATCGGTGCGAGCAATTTCTTCGAGCTGGCGGTGGCCGCGGCGATCACCCTGTTCGGCTTCAACTCCGGCGCGGCGCTCGCGGCCGTGGTCGGCGTGTTGGTCGAGGTCCCGGTGATGCTCTCGGTGGTTCACATCGTCAACCGCTCGCGCCGCTGGTACGAGGCGGTACCCGCTTGATCGAGACGCTCGATCGCTCGCGCGACACAAAGAGTGGCAGCGCCACCGCGACGACGGCTTCGAACAACATCCGCGTCGCGATTCGTCGCCGATGACCGAGTTCCCGTGACCCCCTTCAACGTCCTTTTCCTCTGCACCGGCAACTCGGCCCGCTCCATCATGGCCGAGGCCTACCTCAATTCGGCCGGCCGGGGGCAGTTCGCCGCTTGCAGCGCGGGCAGCCATCCCGCAGGCGCAGTAAACCCCTTCGCGCTCGAGCTACTGCGCAAGAACCGTATCGAGACGGATAATCTGCGCTCCAAGAACTGGGACGAGTTCGCGCGGCACGGCGCGCCCAAGTTCGATTTCGTGTTCACGGTCTGCGACAACGCCGCGGACGAGGTCTGCCCGATCTGGCCGGGCCAGCCGATGACCGCGCACTGGGGCATCCAGGACCCGGCCGCCGTCCAGGGCTCGGACGAAAAAAAGCGCAAGGCGTTCCTACGGGCGTTCACCGAGCTTACGACGCGCATCAACCTGTTCATGAGCCTGCCGATCGCCAAGCTCGATCGCTTGGCGCTGAAGACGAAGCTGGAGGAAATCGGCCGGCTGTAACGGGGGTGTCACAATCTCGCGCCAAAATTGCTCCCGTCAACCACAGACAGGAGTGAAGCGATGAGAACCCTCGTACTTGCCGCGGCCGCCGTCCTCGCGTCCGCGCCGGTGTTTGCGCAGCCGCTCGTCAAGATCGACGGCTCGAGCACGGTGTTCCCCGTGACCGAGGCCGTGGCCGAGGACTTCCAGAAGTCCAAGCGCGGCGCGATCCGCGTCACCGTCGGCATCTCGGGCACCGGCGGCGGCTTCAAGAAGTTCTGCCGCGGCGAGATCGACATCTCCGGCGCCTCGCGCCCGATCCTGAAGAAGGAGATGGACGCCTGCCGCGAGGCGGGGATCGAATACTTCGAGCTGCCGGTAGCCTTTGACGCGATTACGGTGGTCGTCAATCCGAAGAACGCGTTCATCAAGCAGCTGACGATCGCGGAGATGAAGAAGATGTGGGAGCCGTCGGCGCAGAACGCGGTCATGCAATGGAACCAGGTCAACCCGGCCTGGCCTGCGGCGCCGATGAAGCTGTTCGGGCCTGGCGCGGACTCGGGCACCTTCGACTATTTCACCGAGGCGGTAGTCGGCAAGTCGAAATCCTCGCGCGGCGACTTTACCGCCTCGGAGGACGACAACGTGCTGGTGCAGGGCGTGGCGCGCGACGTCAACGGGCTGGGCTACTTCGGCTACGCCTATTACGTGGAAAATAAGGACAAGCTGAAGGCGGTGCCGATCGTCAACGAGAAGGGCCAGGCGGTGGCGCCGTCGCTCGAAGCCGTGATCAAGGGCAGCTACTCGCCGCTCGCGCGTCCGATCTTCATCTACGTCAGCGCGAAGTCGCTCGGCAAGCCCGAGGTGAAGGAGTTCGTGCAGTACTACATGACCCAGGGCGCGAAGCTGGCCAAGGAAGTCAAGTACGTGCCGCTGCCCGACGCGGCCTACCGGCAGGCCTGGCAGCACGTGACGGGCGGCAAGAAGGGCACGGTGTTCGGAGGTGTGGCCGAGGTCGGCGTCACCATCGAGGAGTTGCTGCGGCGCGAAGCCAAGCTGTAGAGCGAAACGGATCGCCCGCCCGCTGACCGCGGGCGGGCACTTTGCAACTAGAATCGGGCATCTTCAACATGCCGGCCGCTCCGGGCCAGGTTGCGATGCCCACGGCGCTTTCGGTTGCCAGTGCCAGGCTCCATCAGCGGCGCGCGCGCATCGTGCGTGAGCGCCTGATCGAGGGCGTGCTGTTCCTCGCCGCGCTGGTGTCGGTGTTCACGACCGTCGGCATCGTCTACGTGCTGGTGAAGGAGTCGGTGGTCTTTTTCGCCCAGGTGTCGCTCTGGGACTTCCTCACCGACACGCAGTGGACACCTCTGTTCGACGACAAGCACTTCGGCATCATGGTGCTGCTCTCGGGCACGCTCACCAGCTCGATGGTGGGGCTTGCCATCGCCGTGCCCGTGGGCACCGTCATCGCCATCTACCTTTCGGAGTTCGCGCCGTTCGGCGTGCGCGAGATCGCGAAGCCGTTCCTCGAGATGCTCGGCGGCGTGCCGACCATCGTCTACGGCTACTTCGCGCTGCTGTTCGTGACGCCGCTGCTGCAGAAGATCTATCCGGCGCTGCCGGGGTTCAACCTGCTCGGCGCCGGCATCGTCATGGGCATCATGATCATTCCCTACGTCAGCTCGATCGCCGAGGACGCGATGCGCGCCGTGCCGATGAGCCTGCGCGAGGGCTCCTACGCCATGGGCGCG
>JAOUGZ010000306.1 GCA_029865405.1 Betaproteobacteria bacterium | reverse complement strand
CGCGCTGGCGGCGCAGCGCTCGCCCGAGGCGCAGCGCGTGCGCCATGCGCTCACGCTGGTGCTCGCGCACAAGCTGCGCGCGATGAACGCCAAGGTGCTGGACGTGGCGGCGCCCGAAGATCGGCCGGCGGCCACTGCCGCCATTGCGGATCCGCTGGACGGAATAAGGCGATCGAAGAAGAGTGCCTTTGACTTCAAGCCGTTCCTGCCGCTCCTGCCCGTGTTCGAGGGCTTTGATGACGCCGAGATCGCCGAAGTCCTCGAGTTGGCACGGCTGCTCGAATTGCCGCGCGGGCACGGCGTGTTCAACGCCGGCCAGCCCTCCGCGGCCGCATTTGTGGTGCTGCGCGGCGCGGTGGAGATCCTGGCAAGCCATGCGCAGCGCACGCGGCGCATGGCGCTGCTCGGCCCAGGGCAGCTGTTCGGCTTCATGAGCCTGCTGGAGGGCGCCGCGCATGGATCCGCGGCGACGGTGCGCGAAGCCGCGCTGCTGCTGGAAATGCCGCGCGCCGCGTTTGATGCGCTTTACGCCGGCGGCAGCGCCGCGTCGACAGCGCTGCACCATGCCATCCAGAGGAGTCTGCTCGCCTCGCTGGCGCAGACCAATCGCCACCTCACGCGCCTCATCAGCCTGGCGCGGTTGCGCGGCGCGCGCCGCGAGGGCGACAAGCTTGAAAGCGCGCTCGGCGGGCAGATCGTTGCCGCGCCCGACTACAGCGCACCGTCGGCACTGGCGCAGCCCACAGCGCCCGCAAGGTAGTCTTCCATGGCGCGAATCGGCGCAATGTCGTCGAACAGGATACCGCGACGCGCGGCGAGCTTCTCACGCACCCGCGCCCGATATTCGGGTTCGCTGGCCAGGCGAACAGCAATGTGCACGTAGTCTTGCGTGGACCGAGCGATCAGGTCGTGCAGCCCCATCCGCTGCAAGATCGAACTGCCGAACCTGCCGCGCAGGAACTTGCCTTCGAAAGTCACAAGGGGCAGCGTGCATTCCACGGCTTGCATCGCGGTGTTGAAGCCCGAGAAGCCGATGGTGTCGAGAAACACGTCGGCACGCTGCATGAGCCCATAGAATCTGCTGCGTGCCAACCACGGCAAAAACACGACGTGGTCTTCGGCGCGCAGCCCGAGCCGCGCGAACGCGTCGCGCAACCTGATCAGCAACCGTTCCGCCAGGTCGGTGCGCCCCTGGTGCACAAAGAAGACGAACGTGCAGCGCCCCAATTTGCGTGCGATCTCGGCAAACGTCCAGTCATGCTGCGCCATGTACTTGAACGGCGTTCCTGGGCAAATGAAGAGCGGGCCATTCGCGCTGAACTCGGCAGGCTGCGCCTGGGTTCCGGTTCGCGCAAAGCAGCAGCCAAGGTTCGGCAGCGCAATCAGCTTCTCCGTGTAGTGCGCCTGCGCGCCGGGCGGCTCCATGCCGTGCGCGGACAAGTAGGCATCGATGGTCGGAAGCCCGGTGGTCTCGGGATGTCCCCATGAGGCAAGCTGGAGCGGCGCAAGGCGCAGGCACGCGAGCTTGGTCGCCATCGGATCCATGCCAATATCGGGATAGACCAGCACCTGCAGCCTGCTGGCGAGTATGGTCTCGGTCCACGCGCGCAGTCCCATGCCGCCCATGTGGAACTGCGCGGCGTGGCGTCGGCAACGGTCGGTTTCCGCGTCCACATGCGCGCCAAGATAGAAGGCGTGCAGCGCGAATCGACGCGAATCGATCTTCTCAAACCACCCGCGCATCAGCGCGTTCCAAACCGAATGGTCGCGGAAGTACTGCGAAACGACACCGATGTGGACAACACTGCAGTCGGCGCGCGGCGCGGGTGCCGCCAGTCCCTGTGCGTCGAACCACTCGCCCATCAGCCGCGCGCACAGCGTGCCGTAGCGCTCGAGAAGCGCGCGGTTGTTTTCCTCCTGGTAGGCCAGCGCGAACGGCTGCTGGATGCCGGCCGCGCGGTAACCGAGCTTGCTCCGCTTGGGGTCGAACCATGCCTCGAGTGCTTCCAGTTCGCGCGCGAACGCGTCGCGGCATTGGCGACTCTCCAGCTCGCTGGCGTAGAACCCGCGCAGTTGCGACATGGCAATCGCCCATCGTGCTTCGACGAAATCCACATCCAGGGCGAGCGCGCGGCTGAAACAAGCGACTGCTTCAGGCTGTCGATCCAGGGATTCCAGCGCATTGCCGAGGTTGTGGTGCGCTTCGCGGTAATCGGGTGCCAGCGCGATGGCCTGCCGATAGCACGCCACCGCCTCTCCGAGGCGCCCGAGATACTGCAGCGCGTTGCCGAGATTGGCGAGCGCGTCGGCGGCATCGGGCTTGAGCTGCAGGGCCCTTTGGTACAGTGGCATTGCCTCGGCCGGCCGGCCGAGGTCATTCAGCACGTTGCCCTTCAGGACAAGCGCCGCCACGCTATCGGGATCCCGCGCCAGGAGCGAGTTCAGCGCCGACTCGGCCTTACCGAGCTCGCCGGCGCCGAAGTGCGCGTGCGCCTGTGCCAGCAGCCCCACTAGTCAAGCTCGCGCAGCGTGATCGAGGGCTGGCCGTTGCGGCGCAGCCCGGCGTGCAGCAGGGCGTACTCCGGCACTTCGACCCAGGCCGACACGTCGCGGGTCAGCGGCTCCGAGGCGATGAGCACCGAATCGGCGTTCTCGCTGCCGCCGGTCATCTTCCACTCGCCGTCGTGCAGGCCGTAGTCGCGCCCGAGCGTGACCCAGAGAGAGTAGTAGTTGAAATGCCCCGGCACGAGCTCCGCGGGGTCCTGCGGATAGCAGCCGAAGTCGAAGGTGTAGCGCACCGCGGCAAGCTGCGAGCCGTCGGTGATGAACAGGTTGACCGGCGACGCCAGCGCGATCCCCAGCTTCTCGCGCACCTCGCGCAGGATGCGCAGCGTCTGCGCCACCGCCGCGTGCAGCTCATCCGCCGAGGGCCGCGCGCCCGGGTCCTTGAGCTGCGAGACGAGCAGGGCGTAGATCCATTCGCTGTCGGTGGTGCCGCGGATCTGCGCCGCAAACGCCGGCTTCACGTGCGGCTGCAGCAGCGGCTTCATGTCCGCGAAGCGCGCGAGGTCGCCGTTGTGCGCAAGCGCGAGCGGCACGCCCGCGAACTGGAACGGGTGCACGTTCTGCGTGGCGATCTCGACCCTGGTGTTGTAGGGCACGCCGCGCACGTGCGCGAGCAGGCAGCGGGCGCGGATCTTCTCCGCCAGTCCCTTCAGGTTGCGATCGAACACCGGGATCGCGTCCGAGGCGTAGGCGAAGGGCTTCTCGGGCTCGTGCGATGCCGCGTCCCAGGCCCGCATGCCGAAGCCGGCGAGGTTCAGCAGGTGCAGCATCCGCGGCATGGTGCTCTGCTTGACCAGGGCCGAATCCGGGCGGAACAGAAAATCGTCCAGCGCCACCGGCGGGCCGAGATAGAGCAGGGCGCGGCACATGATTCACCTATGCTCCCGGACCGCTTGACCGCAGTCAAGAAAACGGAACGCTCGGCTGCCGGATAATGGCCGCATGAAAGTCCGCCCGACGCCCAAAGGCCGCAGAGTCGATCCCAAGGCGCTGGACGAAGTGCGCAGGATGCTGGGACCCGCACCCCGCCGCCGCGACCTGCTGATCGAGCACCTGCATCGCATCCAGGACGCCCGCGGGCATCTGTCGGCGGCGCATCTCGCCGCGCTCGCGCAGGAGATGAAGCTCTCGCTGACCGAAGTGTTCGAGGTGGCGACCTTCTACCACCACTTCGACGTCGTGAAAGAAGGCGAGCCGCTGCCGCCGGCGCTCACGGTGCGCGTGTGCGATTCCATCGCCTGCGAGATGGCGGGTGCCAAGGATCTGCTGCAGAAGCTCCCGGGGATTCTGGGCAAGGACGTGCGCGTGATTCCCGCGCCCTGCGTCGGGCGCTGCGAGGTCGCGCCCTGTGCCGTCGTGCACCAGAACCCGGTGGGCAACGCCACCGTCGACAAGGTGCGGGCGGCGCTGCAGAAGAAATCCTTCAAGTGCCCGCAGCCGGAGTACGTCGACTATGCGCGGTACCGTAAAGCAGGCGGCTATCGCCTGCTCGCCGACTGTCTCGCCGGCAAGCGCACGCGCGACGCGATCACCAAGATCATGGAGGATTCGGGCCTCAGAGGCCTGGGCGGCGCCGGGTTTCCGGCCGGGCGCAAGTGGCGCCTGGTTGCTGCCGAGCCCGCGCCGCGGCTCATGGCGGTGAATATCGACGAAGGCGAGCCCGGCACCTTTAAGGACCGCTGGTACCTGGAGCGCGACCCGCACCGCTTTCTCGAGGGCATGCTGGTGGCGGCCTGGTGCGCGGGCGTCGGCGAGGTCTACGTCTACCTGCGCGACGAGTACGCCGGCTGCCGCGCGGTGCTCGAGCGCGAGTTGGCGAGACTGCAGAAGAGCCCGCCGTGCGCGCTGCCGCCGATCCATCTTCGCCGCGGCGCGGGCGCCTACATCTGCGGCGAGGAGTCGGCGATGATCGAATCCATCGAAGGCAAG
>JAOUGZ010000012.1 GCA_029865405.1 Betaproteobacteria bacterium | reverse complement strand
CACGCGCCAGGCGCGCTACGCGCGCGATTTCCTCGTCCACCTGACGCCGCCCGCGCCGCAGGACATCCCGCCGCAGCTGCAGAAGGATCTCGAGGTGGTGCAGCTGCGCCTGCTCGCCTGCCGCGAGGCGCGTCAATACGACGTATGGCTGCACAGCCTGCTGCGCATCGCCGAACGCGTGAACACGGCGCTGCCGGCGAGCGAAGCTGCGCCGCTGTGGTCGCGCATCGCCGGCGCGTCCTGCGTGCACTCGCTGCATGAATTCCAGCAGCAGTGGATCGCGCTGTTCCAGGCGGTGGGCGCGCGCGATGCGCCCAGCATGGCGCGCCTCGCCGCCGCCCTCTTGCAGGGGACCGAGAACCTGGGCGCGGATGCGCGCGAATACCTGCTCATGGCGGGCATGAGCGGCGCAATCGCCGCGGGACGCCCGGATCAGGCGATGCGCCTGTGGCACGCGCAGGCGCCGCTCTTGCGCGACGCGATAACGCAACCCGTCTTCAGGCTGCTGCGCTGCCACGCGCAGCGCGGCGAGCCATGCGTCGCCGCGTTCCGGCCCTACGCCAGGGACTAGGGCGCCTTGCTGCGCCGTGGCGCCGGCCCGCGTCCGGCGTAAGGATTGCGCCCGGTGCGGAACTCGACGCGCATCGGCGTGCCGCGCAACGCGAACGTGTCGCGAAACACGCCCTCGAGATAGCGCCGGTAGCTCTCGGGCAGCTGGTCGAGGGAATTGCCGTGGATGATGATGCGCGGCGGGTTGTGCCCGCCCTGGTGCGCGTAGCGCAGCTTCGGGCGCCGCAGGCCCTTGCGCGGCGGCGCCTGGCGTTCCACCGCGGCGATCAGCGCGCGCGTGAGCTTCGGCGTCGGCATCTTCGCCATGGCGGCGGCGTAGGCCGCGTCCACCGAGCGCATCAGCTCGCCCATCCCCTTGCCGCTCTTCGCCGACAACGTATGGGTCTCGGCAAAGCTGAGGAACCCGAGCTTCCAGGCGAGCTCGCGCTTGATGCGCTCGCGCGCCGCCTTGTCGGCGGCGTCCCACTTGTTCACGACCACCACCAGCGCGCGCGCGCGCTCGAGGATGTAGCCCGCGACGTGCGCATCCTGCTCGGACACGCCGTCGACGGCGTCCAGCACCAGCACGGCGACGTTGGACTGCTCGATCGCCTGCAGCGTCTTCACGATGGAGAACTTCTCCACCGTCTCGCCCTGCTTGCCGCGCTTGCGCAGCCCGGCCGTGTCGATCAGCGTGTAGCGCCGGCCGCCGCGCTCGAACGGCACCTCGATGGCGTCGCGCGTGGTGCCCGGCTCTTCGAAGGCGATCACGCGCTCTTCGCCGACCAGCGCGTTGACCAGCGTCGACTTGCCGACGTTGGGGCGCCCGACGATGGCGACGCGCGGATGCTTGTCGCGCGCCTCGTCGGCGTCGGCGCTCGCCTCGGGGAACTGCGCGAGCACGCCTTCGATCAGGTCGCCGACGCCCTCGCCGTGCGCGGCCGAGATGGCGTTGGGCTGGCCCAGGCCGAGCGCGTGGAACTCGGCCACCGCGGCGTCGCTCGGCTTGCCCTCGCACTTGTTGACCACCAGCCAGATGCGCGCGCCGAGCTTGCGCAGGCGCGCGGCGATCGCCCGGTCGTCCGCGTGCAGCCCGCTCTGGCCGTCGGTGAGGAACACGACGGCGTCGGCCTCCGCCATCGCCTGCTCGGCCTGGCGGCCCATCTCGGCGAAGATGCCGCTCTTGGCGCCAGGCTCGAGCCCGCCCGTGTCGATGGCGATGAACGGGCGCACGCCGATCCGGCCTTCGCCATAGTGGCGGTCGCGCGTCACGCCGGGCACGTCGACGACGATGGCGTCGCGCCGGCGTGTCAGCCGGTTGAACAGCGTCGACTTGCCGACATTGGGCCGCCCGACGAGGGCGATGACCGGTTTCACGCGCGTGCGCTCGGCTCAGGGGGCCAGCGCGAACAGGCCGCCGGCCTGCGTCTGCACCAGGAAGCCGCGCGGCAGCGCCAGCGGCGCCACCCGCACCGGGCTGCCGTCGGTACTCGCGCGCGCCATGAAGGCGCCCGAGTCTCGCGCCAGCAGGTGCACGATCCCTTCGAGGTCGCCGAGCGCGACCTGGGCGCCGATCGGCAGCGGCCGCGACAGTTGCCGGTGGGCGAGCTGGTCCTGCTTCCACAGGCTGCGCCCGTTGCTGCGATCGAGCGCGTGCACCCCGCCGCGCTCGTCGGCGACGAACGCGAAGCGCGCGTCGGCGCCGACGCCGCTCACGCTCGAAATCTCGCGCGCCCACAGCAGGTTGCCGTTCTGCGCGTCGAAACAGGCGACACGGCCCTGGAACGCGGCGGCGCACACTTCCCGCCCTCCGACCACCACCGGGTCGCCGACCACATCGGTGACGCGCTCGAGCTCGGTGGTGCCCCGGGGCTCGGCCACGGTCGCCTCCCAGCGCAACGCGCCGCCGGCGAGCGCGAGCGCCACCAGCTTGCCGCCGGAGAATCCCGCGAACACCAGGTCCTCGTGCGGCGTCAGGCCCTGCGGCGTGCGCAGCCGTAGCGCCGCGGGCGCGCGCTGGTAGGCCCAGAGGCGCGCGCCGCTCTTTTCGTCCAGCGCATAGATGCGGCCGTCGGCGCTGCGCACCAGCACCCGACCGGCAGCAATGCGCGGCGCAGCCAGCACCTCGCTCGACACCTCGACGCGCCAGCGTTGCTTGCCCGTGCCGGCGTCGAGCGCGAATACCGCGCCGTCATCCGTGGCCACCGCGACCGTCGCGGCGTCCGCGCCGACCCCGGCCGAGAGCCGCGCGTCGAGCGCCACCCGCCAGCGCTCGCGGCCGTCGGCGGCGCCCAGGCTCACGACCGCGCCGTCGCGCGCCGCCGCGTACACCGCGTCGCCGGCCAGCGCCGGGCTGAACTCGAAAGCGGCGGCCGCTCCCACGTCCGCGGACCACAGCACGCGCAGTTCCAGCGCCTGCGGCAGCGGCGCCAGCGCCGCGGGCCGCGGGCCGCCCGACGATCCGCCGAAGCACCCGGCGAGCCCCGCCAGCAGCAGGGCGAGACCCAAGCCGCGCGCCATGCTCATCCGCCGAGCGCGTCCAGACGCATCTGTACGCTCTCGCGAAAGGCGCCGCTCGCCTTCTCCAGCGCCAGCTGGTAGGCGGTGCGCGCCTCGGCCGGCCGGTCCTTGGCGACCAGCAGGTCGCCGCGCAGCGCTGCGACCTGCGCCGCATAGGTGTCCAGGGGCTTTTCCTCGAGCAACGCGAGCGCCTCGTCGAAGGCGCGCTCATCCAACAGCAGCGCGGCGAGGCGCAGGCGCGCGAGATTGCGGAAATCCTCCGAGCTCGAGCGCTCGAGCACCCATTGCAGCTGCGCCTTGGCGCTCTTCGGCTCGCCGCGCTCGAAATGGAAATGCGCGGCGGCGAGCGCGGCCATCGATGCGTACAGCGTGCCCGCGTAGCGCTCGGTCAGCGCGCCGCCCGCGTCGCGAATCGCCTTGGCGTCGGCAGCGCGCAGCGCCTTGGAGAACGCGTCGTACAGCGCGCTCGCCTCGAGCGCCTGCTGGCGCTGGTACCAGCGCCAGCCGTTCGTGCCGGCGACGGCGATCGCCGCCGCCACCACCACGAGGACGATGAGCCGGGCATTGTCCTTCCACCAGGCCTTGAGCGCGTCGAGTTTCTCCTGCTCTTCCAGATCGAGTTTTTGCATGGCCATGGACTAGGATCCCTTGAGAATGTCGCGCAGGCGCGCCACCAGTGCGGCGCGCGCCACCTGCTGCTGCGGCTGCGCGTCGCGCAGCGGCTTGACCGTGACGACGGCGGCCTTGAGCTCGTCTTCGCCGACGATCAGCGCCAGGCGCGCGCCGCTCGCGTCGGCCTTCTTCATCTGCGACTTGAAGCTGCCGCCGCCGGCGTGCAGGACGACCGAGAAACCCGCCGCGCGCAGCGCCTCGCCGAGCGCGAACGCATGCTCCAGCGTTCCCGCGCCCTGATATACGAGATAGGCGTCGGGGCCCGACGGTGGCCGGGCGCCGAGCAGCGCGCACAGCCGCTCGACCCCGGCGGCGAAGCCGACGCCGGGCGCGGGCTTGCCGCCAAGCTGCGCGAACAGGCCGTCGTAGCGCCCGCCGCCGCACACGGTGCCCTGCGCGCCGAGCCGATCGCTCACCCACTCGAACACCGTGAGGTTGTAGTAGTCCAGGCCGCGTACCAGCCGCGCATTGATCTCGAACGCGACGCCGCTCGCGCGCAGCAGGCGCTGCAGGCCATCGAAGTGGGCGCGCGAGGCATCGCCCAGGTAGCGCGTCATGTCCGGGGCGCCGGCCACCACTTCCTGCACCATCGGGTTCTTCGAATCGAGGACGCGCAGCGGATTGGTATGCAGCCGGCGCTTCGCGTCCGCGTCGAGCCGCGCCTCGTTCGCTTCCAGGTGGCGCACGAGGTCGGCGCGGTACGCGGCGCGCTCCTCGCGCGAGCCGATGGTATTGAGCTCGAGGCGGATGCCCTCCAGGCCGAGCTCCTTCCACAGCGCCGCGCACATGACGATCAGTTCGGCATCGACCTCGGGGCCGGCGAAGCCCAGCGCCTCGGCGCCGAACTGGGTGAACTCGCGATAGCGGCCCTTCTGCGGCCGCTCGTGGCGGTACATCGGCCCCTGGTACCACAGGCGCCTGGGGCCGTCGTAGAGCAGGCTGTGCTCGATCGCCGCGCGCACCGTCGAGGCGGTGGCCTCGGGCCGCAGCGTCAGGCTCTCGTTGTTCAGTGCATCGGTGAAGGTGTACATCTCCTTCTCGACGATGTCGGTCGACTCGCCGATGGCACGGCGGAACAGCGCCGTGTGCTCGAGGAGCGGCGTGCGCATGTGCCGGTAGCCATAGCGCGCAAACCAGCCCGCGACCACGCCCTCGAGCCACAGGCGCTGCTCGGCCTCGTCCGGCAATACGTCGTTCATGCCGCGCACGGCCTGCAGGGGCGTGCTCACGGCTCAGGCCGCCTTGATCGGGATGTTGCGGGCACGCGCGCGGGACGCGCCCGGCGCGTAGTTCCTGCGCACGTAGTCCTCCACCAGCGCCTGGAATTCCTCGGCGATGCGCTCGCCCTTGAGGGTGAGCGTCTTCGCGCCATCGACGTAGACCGGCGCCACCGGGGACTCGTTCGTGCCCGGCAGGCTGATGCCGATGTCGGCATGCTTGGATTCGCCCGGGCCGTTCACCACGCAGCCCATCACGGCGACGCGCATCTCCTCCACGCCCGGGTAGCGCGCGCGCCACTGCGGCATCTGCTCGCGCAGGTAATCCTGGATGCGCGCGGCGAGCGCCTGGAAATAGGTGCTGGTGGTGCGGCCGCACCCCGGGCAGGCGGCGACCATCGGCGCGAACGAGCGCAGGCCCATGGTCTGCAGGATCTCCTGCGCGACGAGCACCTCGCGCGTGCGCTCGCCGCCGGGATCCGGCGTCAGCGAGATGCGGATCGTATCGCCAATGCCTTCCTGCAGCAGCACGGCGAGCGCGGCGCTCGAGGCGACGATGCCTTTCGAGCCCATGCCCGCCTCGGTCAGGCCGAGGTGCAGCGCGTAGGTGCAGCGCTGCGCCAACTCGCGGTATACCGCGATCAGGTCCTGCACCTGGCTCATCTTGCAGGAAATGACGATGCGCTCGGGCGCGAGGCCCAGTTCCTCGGCCATGCGCGCCGAATCGAGCGCCGAGCGGATCACCGCCTCGCGCATCACGGCGCCGGATTCCAGCGGCGGCTTGCGGCGTGCGTTCTCGTCCATGAGGCGGGCGAGGAGCTCGGCATCGAGACTGCCCCAGTTCACGCCGATGCGCACCGGCTTGGCGTAGCGCACGGCGGTCTCGATCATGCTGGCGAACTGCTCGTCGCGCTTCGCGCCGCGGCCGACGTTGCCCGGATTGATGCGGTACTTGGCAAGCGCGCGCGCGCACTCGGGAAACTGCGCGAGCAGCTTGTGGCCGTTGTAGTGGAAGTCGCCGACCAGCGGCACGGCGCAGCCCATGGCGTCGAGCCGCGCGCGGATCGCCGCCACCTGCGCCGCCGCCTCGGGCGTGTTCACGGTGATGCGCACCAGTTCCGAGCCCGCGCGCGCGAGCTCGGCCACCTGGCGCGCGGTGGCCTCGGCATCGACGGTGTCGGTGTTGGTCATGGACTGGACCACGACCGGCGCGCCGCCGCCGATGGCCACGGGGCCCACCATGACGCGGCTGGAAATCCGGCGCTCGAGCATGCCTAGTCCAGCGTCAGTCGCGCGACTTCGACCTTCACATGCGGCATCAGGTCCACCGGCCGGTCGTTGTAGGTGAGCTGCACGTGCTGGGCGTTGCCGATCACGATGCTGAACGGCGGCACGCCGACGACCACGCGCTCGCTGCCCGCCGGGTGCAGGTGCGACACGAGGAGCTTGCCGGTACCGCTCGTGATCTCGACCCACGACTCGCGCTCGAAGCGCAATACGATGCGGCGCCAGCCCCCGCTCGCGACGCGCGTCTCGTCATCCGTGACCGCGGCGCTCGCCTGGGGCGCCGCGCTCGCCAGCTCGATGCGCGCGGGCTCCGTGCGCACCGGTTCCGCGCGCGCGGGCTCGGCCCGCGCCGGTTCGGCGGGCTGCTGCGCGGCAGACACGAACGTGATGCGCGACGCGCCCGCGCGTTCCTGGCGCCACTCCAGCACCACGGCGGCGACGACCGCCAGCAGGACGACGGACAGCACGACATAGGCGACGTTCGAGCGCCGCGCGCCGTCCGAGAACGGCACGGGCTGGCGAAAGCGTTGCGCCAGCCGCTCGGCGTCGGGCAGCGCCTGCCCCTCGCCGACGCGCGCCACCAGCGCATCCGCATCCAGATCGAGCAGGCGCGCGTAGCTGCGCACCATGCCGCGCACCGCGGCGCCGCCCGGCAGGCGCCCCCATTCGCCGCGCTCCAGCGCGTCGAGCTGGCGCGGCGCGAACTTGAGCCGCCGCGCCGCCTCCTCCTGCGCCAGGCCGGCGGCTTCGCGCGCGCGCGCCAGCACCGCGCCGACCGGCTCTACGGCGGGCGCGGGCGCCGGGCTGGGGGTGTCGGCGGGCAGTTCACTCATAGCGTCCGCTCTGCAGCGCCTGGAACTCCGGCGACTCGGGAAAGCGCCGGCGCAACTGGATGGCGTAGGACTGCTCCGCGGCGCGCGCGCCGAGGCGGCGCTCGATGCGCACCGCGAGCCACAGCGATTCCGCGCTCGCCTGCGCGACCGCGGCGTGCTGCACCAGCGCGCGGCGCGCTTCGTCGAAGCGCCCCTGGCGGTAGCGCAGCTGCGCGAACTGCAGCAGCGCCACCGGCAGCTTCGGATCGATGCGCAGGGCGCGCTGCAGGTTGTCCTCGGCCGCGGCGAGATCGCCGGCGCGCATCGCGCAAATGCCTGCGGCGGCGAGCGTGCGCGCCGGCGTCGCATACAGCGGATTGTCCAGCGCGCGCCGGAAGTACGGCGGCGCCTCGCGCTCGCGGCTGATCTGGCACAGGAACCAGCCGTAGTTGTGGTTGATGTCGGGATCCCCGGGCGCGTGGCCGAGCGCGCGCTCGAAGCTTTGCAGCGCCAGCGCGTTTTCGCGCAGCTCCATGTACACCAGGCCGAACATCCCGTGCGCCGTGGCGTAGCTCGAGTCGGCCGCGACCGCGGCGCGCAGTTCCTCCAGCGCCACGCTCATGTTGCCGCGCGCATAGTAGAGCGTCGCGAGCTCGGTATGGATGCGCGCCCGGTTGCGCGGCGCGGAAGCCTCGCCGACGATGGTACCGGTGTTGCCGACCGGGCCCTGCGGCGGTGTCGCACAGCCGGCCACGAAAACGGCGAGGGCGAGGCACACCAGGCGCATCAGGGGCGAACCTCGGCCAGGCGCCGGGATGCGCTGCGGCGCGTGCGGTCGGCGACGTCGCCGGCGAGCTGGCCGCAGGCGGCGTCGATGGCGTCGCCGCGCGTCTTGCGCGTGGTCACGACGACGCCTTTCGCCTGCAGGATCTCGGCGAAGCGGCGGATGCGTTCCGGCGGCGAGCGGCGGAATTCGGTGCGCGGAAACGGATTGAACGGAATCAGGTTGAACTTGCAGCTGACCTGCCCCGCGAGACGCGCCAGGGCGCGCGCTTCGGCGTCGCCGTCGTTCACGCCCTCGAGCATCACGTACTCGAAGGTGATGAAGTCGCGCGGCGCCCGCTCGAGGTAGCGCGTGCAGGCCTTGAGCAGGTCGCGGATCGGGTACTTGCGGTTCACCGGCACCAGGCGGTCGCGCAACTCGTCCGTCGGCGCGTGCAGCGACACCGCGAGCGCCACCGGGCAGGCCTCGCGCAGCGCGTCCATGCCCGGAATCACGCCCGAGGTCGACACCGTGACGCGGCGGCGCGACAGGCCGTAGGCGTTGTCGTCCAGCATCAGGCGCAGCGCCGGCAGCACCTGCTCGAGATTGAGCAGGGGCTCGCCCATGCCCATCAGCACGACGTTGGTCACCGGGCGTGGCCCGTCGAGCAGCCGGTTCGCCAGCCACAGCTGGCCGATGATCTCCGCCGTGGACAGATTGCGGTTGAAGCCCTGCTTGCCGGTGGCGCAGAACGCGCAGTCGAGCACGCAGCCCGCCTGGCTCGACACGCACAGCGTGCCGCGGCGGGTCTCCGGGATGAATACCGCGTCGACGGCGTTGGCGCCGTCGACCTTGAGCAGCCACTTGCGCGTGCCGTCCGCCGCCGTGCTGTCGCCGACGATGCGCGGCGCTTCGACGCGCGCGCACGCCGCGAGCTTGGCGCGCAGGTCCTTCGCCAGGTCGCTCATGCGCGCGATATCCGCCTCGCACGACTGGTGCACCCAGCGCAGCACCTGGCGCGCGCGGAACGGCTTCTCGCCCAGCGAGGCGAAGAACGCGCTGAGGCCGTCGGCGTCGAAGTCGAGGAGATTCGCCTTCATGTCAGCGCGAGAATACCTCGCAGGCGGGGAAGAAATAGGCGATCTCGACGCGCGCCGTATCCGGCGCGTCCGAGCCGTGCACCGCATTGGCATCGATCGAATCGGCGAAGTCCGCGCGAATGGTGCCCTTGGCCGCCTTTTTCGGGTCGGTGGCGCCCATCAGGTCGCGGTTGCGCGCGATGGCGTTGTCGCCTTCGAGCACCTGCACCAGCACGGGACCCGAGGTCATGAAATCCACGAGGTCGCGAAAAAACGGCCGCTCGCGGTGCACGGCGTAGAAGCCTTCGGCCTCGGCGCGCGACAGCAGCATCATGCGGGCGGCGATCACGCGCAGGCCGGCCGCCTCCAAGCGCCCCATCACCTGGCCGATGACGTTTTTCTTCACTGCGTCGGGTTTGATGATCGACAAGGTGCGCTCGAGCGCCATGCGGCGTTTCTCCGTTGAATTCCCAGAAAATATCAGGGCGGGATTCTATCACGGGCTCGTTGCGATTTTCGTAAAAACAAGGGCTTAGGAGGGCTCCCGCCACTCGGGCACGAGCCCCCGCGCGCCGCGCGCCGCCTGCCATCCGGCGGCGATGCCGAGCCCCGGCACCCAGACCAGCTCCTCGCCGCAATACAGCAGCGGCAACTGCTCGCGCCGCCACGGCGGCACGCCGGCCTCCTGGAACAGGTTCTTCAGCGTGCGTCGCGGGCGCCGCGCGTCGAGCTGCAGCCGCTCGCCACCGGCGCGCGCGCGCAGCGTCAGGCGCGAACGCTCGAGGCGCGCGGCGTCGATGCCGCGCCCGCGCGCCGGGCGCAGGCGCAGCGCGCCGCCGGGCCGCCGCTCGACCGAGACGCGACCGCGGTAGACGCGCAGCTGCGCGCCGTCGTGCTCGATCGCCGTGCGCGCGCCGCGCCCCGTGAGCTGGCGCAGCATCTCGACGAGCTTCGCCTCGCTCGGCGCGCGCAGCCCGCGCGCGTGCAGGAACTCGCGCAGGACCAGCCGCGCGTCCACCTCCCGGGCCGCGAAGTGCCGCGCGGCGCGCGCCAGGCTCTCGCGCCAGCGTGGAAAACGGGTCTCGAGGAGCGGCCCGACCTGCAGGCGCAGGAAGTTGCGCGTGAGCGCCGCATCGCGATTGGCGTCGTCCTCGACCCAGCGCAGCCGGCGCGCGCGCGCATAGGCCAGGATCCGGCTGCGCGGCACCGCGAGCAGCGGGCGCAGCAGCGTCTTGCCGCCGAGGCGCCCCGCCACCGGCATGGCGCTCGCGCCGCGCACGCCGGCACCGCGCAGGAGATTCAACAGCACCGTCTCCGCCTGGTCGTCGAGCTGGTGCGCGAGCGCGATCACCGGCGCCGGGTGGCGCGCGAACACGGCGCGGCGCGCAGCGCGCGCCGCCGCCTCCAGGCCGCGGCCGCGCTTGTCGATCTTCACCCTGCGTACGGTGAGCGGCACGCCCCACTGGCGGCACAGCGCCCGGCAAAAGCGCGCCCAGTCGTCCGCGTACCGGCTCAGCCCGTGGTGTACGTGCACCGCTTCGAGGCGCAAGCCGAGCTGCGGCGCCGCCGCGCGCAGCAGGTCGAGCAGGACCACCGAATCGACGCCCCCCGAGAGCCCGACGGCCACGCGCCGGCCGCGCAGATCGAGGCCGCCCAGGTCAGCGCTCGGCGGCTTCCTTGAACTTGCCATAGCTCATGAGACGCTCGAGGCGCTCCTCGACGAGCTGCTTGGGCTTCGTGTTGCGCAGTTCCCTGTACACGTCGGCCAGCGCTTTCTTCAATGCCTGCGCCGCGGCCTGCGGGTCGCGATGCGCGCCGCCCAGTGGCTCGGGCACCACCTTGTCCACCAGCCCCAGCGTCTTCAGGCGGTTGGCGGTGATGCCGAGCGTCTCGGCGGCTTCGGGCGCCTTGTCGGCGCTCTTCCACAGGATCGAGGCGCAGCCCTCGGGCGAGATGACCGAGTAGGTCGCGTATTGCAGCATCAGCGTGACGTCGCCGACGGCGATGGCGAGCGCGCCGCCCGAGCCGCCCTCGCCGATGATGGTAGGGATGATCGGCGTGCGCAGTCCCGCCATGGCGTACAGGTTGCGTCCGATGGCCTCCGACTGGCCACGTTCCTCGGCGTCGATGCCCGGATAGGCGCCGGGCGTGTCGACGAACGTAAACACCGGCAACTCGAACTTTTCCGCCAGCTTCATCAGGCGCAGCGCCTTGCGGTAGCCCTCGGGCTTCGGCATGCCGAAATTGCGCACGATCTTTTCCTTGGTGTCGCGCCCTTTCTGGTGGCCGATCACCATGCACGGCAGGCCATCGAAGCGCGCGAGGCCCCCGACGATCGAGGCGTCCTCGGCAAAGGTGCGGTCGCCGTGCAGCTCCTCGTAGCCGGTAAAGAGCATGCTCACGTAGTCGAGCGTATAGGGCCGCTGCGGATGGCGCGCCACCTGCGCCACCTGCCAGGGCGTGAGCTTGGCGTAGATCTCGCGGGTGAGCGCCTGGCTTTTCTTCGTCAGGCGCTGGATCTCGTCGGAGATGTCGACGGCGGAATCGTCCTGCACGAAGCGCAGCTCTTCGATGCGCTGCTCGAGCTCGGCGATCGGCTGCTCGAAGTCGAGGAAAGTGGTCTTCATCTAGCCGGGGGATTCTACCCCCAGGACGACGATCCGGTTCCGGCCGGCATGCTTGCCGCGGTACAGCGCGCCATCGGCGCGCGCCGTCAGCGCGTCGCTGCTTTCGCCCTTGGTGTAGGCAGCGATGCCGACCGTGACGGTCACGCGGTGCTGCGCGGGCAAGCCCGGAAAATAGCACTTCTCGACGCTCGCGCGCAGGCGCTCGGCCAGCGCCGCCGCTCCGGATGCCTCGGTATCGGGCAGGATGAGCATGAATTCCTCACCCCCAAAACGACCGAATACGTCCCCGGCGCGCAAGCCGCTGCTCGCGAGCACGGCGAAGTGCTTGAGCGCCAAGTCGCCCGCAGCGTGCCCGTGCGTGTCATTGATGGTCTTGAAATGATCCATGTCGATCATGCAGACCGACAGTGGCGCGCCGCGGCGCGTCGAACGCGCGATCTCGCGCTGCAGCATGGTCATCAGGTAGCGCCGGTTGTGCACGCCGGTCAGCACGTCGCGAATTGCATGCTCCTCCGCACGCTCAGCTGCTTTCTTCAGCCGCCGATTGCTGTCCGAGAGCCGCTGGCGCAACTGGTTGACGTAGCCGCCCATCACGGCAAACCACGGCAGCACGATGGCGAGCGCCGCGAGCTGCAGCCAGCTCGCGCGCGCGCCGGCCCCTTGCAACCCTCCGGTCGATGCCAGCACCGCTGCATGCGCGGCGAGAGCGATCAGCGCCAGCGCCAGCAGCCGCGCGGTGCCCAGCCGCAGCACGCCAAAGAGCAGCGCCACCGGATAGAACAGGCTCAGCGCGTCTCGCGCGGGCGCTGCGTGGTACATGAGGTAGGCGAGCGTCATCACCGCGGCGACGATCATCTCGCTCGTCAGGCTCGGATCGCGAAAGCGCAGATTGAGGCCCGAGCGGAACATGCCGTAAAAGAGCACGATGAAAAAGCCGATGAGCGCGGCGCCGCCGATGGCGATGTTCAGCGGCAGCAGGTCGAACCCGTGCCAGATGAAGAGCGACGCCGCCACCAGGAGCGACGTGCCCGCGCCCATGAGGTAGCGCCGCAGGCGCAGCGATTGGCGCGACCGCTCGTCTTCGAGCGCGGCCGGTGGTGCCCGCGTCACTTCGCTCATCTCAATACTCTACCGGCAACGGATCGAGCGACCGCCACAGGTACCAGGTCGCGACCGAGCGCCAGGGCGCCCACTGCTCGCCAAGCCGTCGCATGCGCGCAAGGGACGCCCGCCGTCCGTTGAAGTAGTGGCGGCGCAGCGCGCTTTGCAGACCGAGGTCATCGAGCGGAAACACGTCGGGCCGCAGCATGTTGAAGATGAGAAACATTTCCGCCGTCCACCGCCCGATGCCCCGCACCTGCACCAGGTCGGCGATGATCTCCTCGTCGGACATGTTCGGCCAGCGGTGTGGATGCACAAGCGCCCGGTCGAAGCGCCGGGCGAGATCGACGATGTACTCGGTCTTGCGGTCCGACAGGCCGCAGGCCCGCAGGCTGCGCGGCTCGCGCGCCAGCACGGCCTGTGGAGTGCATTCGCCGACGCAGGCGATCACCCGGTCCCAGACGCTCTGCGCCGCCTTGACCGAGATCTGCTGGCCGACGATGGCACGCGCCAGCGTCAGGAACGGCTCGCCGCGGCGCGCGAGGTGCACGCGCGGGCGCGCGCGCATGATCGCGCCCATCACCGGGTCGCGCCGCGCCAGCGCGCGCTTGGCCCGGCTCCAGTACTCAGGCTTCACGCAGCGGCAGGTTGATGAGCAGGTTCTGCGGCTTCATGCGCACCACCTGTCCTTCGTCCACGCTCAACGCCAGGTACACCGTGCGCCCCGCGACGCTGTCGCGCATCTCGGCGGGGTCCGCGAACTGCAGCGAGAACAGGGCGACGATGTTGCGCATGCGCCCGGCGTCGACCTGGGCGCCCGACCACAGCTCGTTGAGGATCGCCGTGGACTCGGCGTCCAGGCCGATGTGCCACGCCCAGCGCGCCTCCTCGATCTTGCGCAGCGGCGTGACCGCGACTTTGAGCGCGTGGAAGTGCGCCACCCAGGCCTCGATCACCCGGCACAGGGCGTCGAGCGCCGGGCGCCCGTAGGTCAGGCCGATGACCGTATCGTGGCGCGACTCGCGCTCCCAGTAGAGCGCCGCGTTCGCCCGGTCGAGCACGTCCAGGTCCACCTTGCCGAGCGACCCCTGCGCTTCCACGATCAGCTTGCCGATGCTGCCGTAGCGGTTGCCGGCGGCGTGCATCTCCACGGTCTCGTGGTCGGCGAGCAGCACGTGCCCGTCCTGCAGCGTCGCCTTCTGCTCGCGGAAGAAGAGCTCGGCGGCGCGCAGGCGCAGCGGGTCGTCGCTGCCGTCGAGGACGTTTCTCAGGATCACGTGCGCCAGCTGCTCGATGAACAGCGGCGGCACGTCCACCGCGCCCTTGAACAGGCCCATGTAGCAGCCCTCGACCGTGCCCGCGGCGAGCAGGCGGTCGCGAAACCTGAGCAGCATGCGGTAATTGTGCCGGGCGTCCTCGTCGGCGAGGGCGTCGACCTCGGCCTGTGGCACGCCGCGCTGCGGCGCCTCCATCAGCGAGGCGTGCAGCCGCAGCTCGGCCTCGCAGGACTCCTCCACCGGGTGGACTTCGGGGCGCAGGTAGTAGGCGCGCAGGAAGTCGTCCGTGACCCGCAGCCGGCCGGCCGGGTCGCGTTCTAGGAGGTGGAAACCGCTGTTACGCCAGAAATCAGGCAGGAGATGCGACCAACCGCGAATGCGCCGCGACGTGCTGCCGCAGGAACTCCATCTGGTCGGCAAAGATGCGCCGGTTCGTGAGGATCAGGTACTCGGCCTTGTTCGGCACGTACGGCGCGTAGAGCAGCTCCATGCCGCACTCCTGCGGCATGCGGTTGCGCTTGTGGCCGTTGCAGTTGCGGCACGCCGTCACCACGTTCATCCACGTATCGCGCCCGCCGCGCGACAGCGGCGTGATGTGGTCGCGCGTCAGCCGGAAGTAGCCGTGCTCGTGGCCGCAATAGGCGCAGGTGTGGCGGTCGCGCCGGAACAGCTCTCGGTTGTTCAACGGCGGCACCTGGTTGAAGCCGCGCGCGGCCAGCGCGCGGCCGCGGATGGCGATGATCGAGTGCGCGGTGATGCTCGAGCGCTCGCCGGTCAGTCGCGACATGCCGCCGCGGAACGTGAACGTGCGCTCGCCCATCGTCCAGGCGACCAGGTTCTTCGCGTAGTAGAAGCAGGCCTGCTGCCAGCTGATCCAGCGGTGCGGCACGCCGTGGCTGTCGAGCGAGAGGATCAGCAGATTGTCCATGACCGGCGGAATTCTGCCAAGGGTTCAGCAACTTGGCAATGAGCGGGGTCGGCAGCCCGCGCTGCCGCCCTAGCGGCTGGAGACGCGGTCCTTGAATCCCTGCCCGGCGGCGAACGCCGGCACGGTCTTCGAGGAGATGCGGATTTCCTTCCCGTTCAACGGGCTGCGTCCGGCGCGCGCCTTGCGCTTCCTCGGCAGGAACGTGCCGAAGCCGACCACCGTCACGCGATTGCCCTTCGCCACGCCCGCCACGATCGCGTCGAACACTGCGTTCACCGCTTCACCCGCGCTCGACTTGCTCAGGTTGCCGGCCCTTGCGGCCGCTTCGACGAGATCAGCCTTGGTGACGGATCGCATGAA
This sequence comes from Betaproteobacteria bacterium, assembly GCA_029865405.1. Next base: position 2,920 of record JAOUGZ010000012.1, on the reverse strand, counting down.
CTGGGTCTCTCCTCTCGCTTCCTGCAAGCGGGAATCATAATCAGATCATCGCGCGAACACAACGCCAAAAATGCGCGTGCGCGCGCGGTTCGGTGCAGGCGTTGCAGGAAATTGTGCCAGTGCTTGCTCGCGAGCAGATCGACCAGCACGTTCGGCTCGTGAGCGCTGCGTCCTTGCGCGACGAGCAGACGGTACAGCGCCACGGCGGCCGGCGAGTCCGCGGCCCGCGCGCCCTTCGCCGTCAGCGGCGCGGGCTTGTCGCGGCTGCGGTTCCAGACGGTGAGCGGATAGCCGGCGGCGAGCAGGCGTAGGCTCATCGGCCGCCCCATCAGGCCGATGCCGATGAAGCCGAGGCGCGCTCGGTCGCTCATTTCCTGCCGCCGCCATGCGTGACCGCACCGCCATGCGCGCTGCCGACCAGGGCCGCGTACTTCTCCAGCACGCCCGACAGCGGCGCGCGGCGCGGCGCTTTCGGCTGCCGCCTGCGCAGCTCGGCCCGCGGCACGAGCAGCTCCAGCTCGCCGGCCGCGGCATCGATGCGGATGCGATCGCCGTTCCTGACGAGGGCGAGCATTCCGCCCGTCGCGGCCTCGGGCGAGACATAGCCGATCATCATGCCGCGCGTCGCACCGGAAAAGCGCCCGTCGGTGAGCAGCGCCACCTTCTCGCCCATGCCCTGCCCATAGAGCAGCGCGGTCACGCCCAACATCTCGCGCATGCCCGGGCCGCCTCGCGGCCCTTCGTACCGGATCACCAGCACGTCGCCCGGCCGGTAGCTGCGCCGGCGCACGACCTCCGCGCAGGCTTCCTCGGAGTCGAACACCCGCGCCGGGCCCTCGAACACCAGTGACTGGAGCCCGGCCACCTTGATGAGCGCGCCCTCCGGGGCGAGGTTGCCTTTGAGCAGCGCCAGCCCGCCGGTCTTCAGGATGGGCTCTCGCCTGACCACGTCGCCGTCGGCGCCGCGATGGCTGTGCAGGGCCTTGTCGAGCGTGATGCCGCGCAGCGTGAGGCAATCGCCGTGCAACGCGCCGCGCCGCAGCAGTTCCTTCAACACGGCGTACACGCCGCCCGTGGCATGCAGATCCTTCGCCAGGTAGCGCCCCCCGGGCTTCATGTCGGCGATCAGCGGCGTGCGCTTCGCCACGCGCGCGAAATCGTCCATGTCGAAGCGGATGCCGGCCTCATGTGCGATCGCGGGTATGTGCAGCGCCGCGTTGGTCGAGCCGCCGGTGGCGGCAACCGCGGCGCAGGCGTTCTCGAGGCTCTTGCGGGTCACGAGATCGCGCGGCAGCGGACCGCCGTCCCGCAGCAGCTGCATCACGGCGGCGCCCGCGGCGCGCGCGGCGGCGCGCCGCCCTTCGGCCACCGCGGGCAAGGTCGCGGTGCCGGGCTGCGCAAGCCCGAGCGTTTCCGACACCATGGCCATGGTATTGGCGGTGAATTGCCCCGGGCACGAGCCGAGCGTCGGCAGGCAGGCGCGCTCCAGCTCGTCCAGGTCGCTCTGCGGCATGTCCCCGGCGAGGACAGCGCCCACGCCTTCGTAAGTGTCCAGCACGGTGACGTCGCGCCCGTGCCAGCGGCCCGGCAACGCCGCCCCACCATATACGAAGATCCCCGGCAGGTTGAGCCGCACCAGCGCCATCATCATCCCGGGCAGGGTCTTGTCGCAGCCCGCGAAAGCCACCAACGCGTCGTAGGCATGGCCCCGCGCCACCGCCTCCACACCGTCGGCGATGAGATCGCGCGATACCAGGGAATAGCGCATGCCGGCGTGGTTCATCGACATCGAGTCGGCCACCGACACGGAGGCGAAGTCAAAGGGCACGCCGCCCGCCTCGCGCACGCCGGCGCAGGCCTCGCGCGCAAACTCCCCGAGCAGCGCGTTGCACGGCGTGACGCGTCCGTCCGTGGAGGCGACGCCGACGAACGGCTTGCCGAAGTCGGCGTCGCCAACGCCCAGGCTCCTCAGGAAGGCGCGGTGCGGCGCGCGATCCAGGCCTTCGACCGTGACCCGCGACGGCAGGACCGGAATGCGGCGCCGCGCCACCTTCAGTCCGCGCGCGCGCCCGAGATCTGCACCACCTCCGACCACTTGACGACCTCGGCCGCGATCAGCGCGCCCAAGCCGACGGGCGTGCTCGGCGCGGGCTCGGCGCCGGCGGCAATGATGCGGTCGCGAACCTCCGCCCGCTTCAGCGTGGCGACGAAATCGGCATTCAGCCGCGAGACGATCGCGCCCGGCGTCGCCACGGGTACCACGATACCCAGCCAGTCCATGGCCTCGTAGCCCGCCAGGCCGGCCTCGGCTAACGAGGGCGCATCGGCCGCAGCAAACACGCGCTTCGCGCTGGTCACCCCGATCGCGTTCACCTTTCCTGCCTTGACGTGCGGCAACGCGGCGCCCACTTCGACGACGGCGAGCAGCAGCTTGCCGTTCACCGCGTCGATGGCGGCGGCGTCGCTGCTCTTGTAGGGCACGTTCACCATCTGCGTCTGCGTCATCAGCTTGAACAGCTCGGCCGCCAGGTGCGACGCGCTGCCGTTGCTCCCGAATCCCAGCAGCAGTTCGCCGGGCTTCGAGCGCGCCAGCGCGACCAGCTCGGCGAGCGTCGTCGCCGGCAGCTTCGGATTGGCGATGAGCAGAAACGGAAAGTGCGCGACGCTCGTCACCGGAGCAAGATCCTTGACCGGGTCGTACGGCAGCTTCGGATACAGGCTGGCGTTGGTGGCGAGCGCGCCCGAGCCGCCCAGGCCGATGGTGTAGCCGTCGGGCGCGGACTTGGCCACCAGGTCGATGCCGTTGCTGCCGTGCGCCCCGGGCTTGTTTTCGACGACCACCGGCTGGCGCAGGCGCTCCGAGAGCAGCGGCACCATGGCGCGCGCGAGGACGTCGGCGGCCTCGCCGGGCGCGTAGGCG
>JAOUGZ010000305.1 GCA_029865405.1 Betaproteobacteria bacterium | reverse complement strand
ACGCGTGAACTCGCTGGGCGAGCTCGACGCGGCCCTGCGCTCCCCCGGCAAGCCGGTGATGCTCGATTTCTACGCGGACTGGTGCGTGTCCTGCAAGGAAATGGAAGCCTTCACGTTCAGCGACGCACGCGTGCGGCAGCGCTTCGCGGGCATGCTGCTGTTGCAGGCAGACGTCACGGACAACAACGCCGAGCACAAGGCGCTGCTCAGGCGCTTCTCGCTCTTTGGCCCCCCGGGCATCATCTTCTTCGACGCCCAGGGCCGCGAGATCCGCGGCCTGCGCGTCATCGGCTACCAGGACGCCGAGCGTTTCCTGAAAACGCTCGAGCTCGCGGTCGCCGCCGACTGAGCGCCGCCATGCGGCGCCACGTGCAGGGGATCGACCATGCCGTGATCCTGGTGCGCGATCTCGAGCGCGCGCGCGAGGCGTATGCGCGCATCGGATTCACGCTCACGCCGCGCGGCACGCACACGCTCGGCTCGCAGAACCACTGCATCATGTTCGCGCGCGACTACCTGGAGCTGCTGGCGGTGCCCAGGCCGCATCCCGCCCTGCAGTATTTCAGCGACTTCCTGGCGCAGGGCGAGGGGCTGGGCGCCCTTGCGCTCGCCACGGACGACGCCGGCGGGCTGCACGCCGAGTTCGCGGCCGACGGCATCGCGGCCGACGCGCCGCTCGATTTCTCGCGCCCGGTCGGCGAACTGGGCGAGGCGCGCTTTCGCATTGTGAAGCTGCCGCGCGATGCATCGCCGGGTTGCCTCATGTTCGCGTGCCAGCACTTCACGCGCGGGGTCGTGTGGCGGCCCGAGTACGTCCGCCACGCCGTCGGCGCGACGCAGATCGCCGCGCTGGCCGTGGTGGCGGAAGACACGGCGGGCGCGGCATCGCGTTACGCCCGACTGCTTGCCGCGAGCCCGCAGGCGATCGACGAGGGCCTGCTCGTGCCGAGCGGCAGCGCGCCCATCGCGTTCGCTTCGCGCGCTAATCTGGGACATCGTCTGCAGGGCGTCGGGCTGCCGCAGCGGCCGCGGCCGCTCGTTGCGGCGCTTTTCATTCGCGTCGCCGATCGCGCGCAGGCCGCGCGCGTTCTGCGGCGCAACGGCCTCACGCCGGTGGCGCTGCGCGACGGTTCGTTCGCCGTCAACGCCGAGGATGCGCACGGCGTCGCGGTAGTCTTCGGCTAGCCGGCTTTCTTCAGCTCGTGCGCCGCGTCGAGCGCGAAATAGGTGAGGATGCCGTCGGCGCCGGCGCGCTTCATGGCGAGCAGCGCCTCCAGGACACAGCTTTGCGGCAGCCATCCGCGGTCAATCGCGCCGCGCAGCATCGCGTACTCGCCCGAGACCTGGTAGACGTAGGTCGGGGCCCTGAACTCCTCCTTCACGCGTCTCACGATGTCGAGATACGGCAGGCCCGGCTTCACCATCACCATGTCCGCGCCTTCCGCCAGATCGAGCCCCACTTCCCACAGCGCCTCGTCGGAATTCGCCGGGTCCATCTGGTAGGTCTTCTTGTCGCCCTTGCCGAGATTCTTCGCCGAGCCGACGGCGTCGCGGAACGGTCCGTAGAAGCCCGACGCGTACTTCGCGGCGTAGGCGAGGATTTTCGTGTGCACGAAGCCGGCCTTCTCGAGCGCGGCGCGAATGCGGCCGATGCGTCCATCCATCATGTCCGAAGGCGCGACGATGTCGACGCCGGCGCGCGCCTGGCACAAGGCCTGCTTCTCGAGCGCCGCCAGCGTCACGTCGTTCAAGATGTAGCCGGACTTGTCGATGACGCCGTCCTGTCCGTGCGAGGTGTACGGATCGAGCGCAACGTCGGTCATGATGCCGAGTTCCGGAAAACGCTTCTTCAGTGCGGCGACCACGCGAGGCACCAGCCCCCGCGCATTGAAGGCTTCGCGGCCGTCGGCGCTCTTCAGCTTCTGCTCGATGACCGGAAACAGCGCCAGCACGGGAATGCGCAGCTTGACGCATTGCTCCGCCACGGGCAGGAGCCGATCCACCGTCATGCGCTCGACGCCGGGCATCGAAGCCACATTCTCGGTGCGGTTGTTGCCCTCGAGGACGAATACCGGGTAGATGAGGTCGTTTGCCGTCAGCACCGTCTCGCGCATGAGGCGGCGCGAGAAATCGGCGCGCCGCATGCGCCGCATGCGCACTGCCGGAAATTGCCCGTAGATCTTCATGATGCTGATTCTTCTGAAGGTTTCGGAACGCGGAACTTTCGCCGCCGCCGGCAATCTTACCTGTAGACGATTTGATCGTCTCCCGCTTCTCCTCCCTGAGCGGGTTGCCTTAAGCCATTTAAGGCGTTTCGCCCCCGGTTCATATCCCCTTTACCGGGGGTTTTTTATTCCGCGCGCGCCGCCCGCAGCCAATCGTCGAGCAGCGCGCGCGCCTGCTCCACCCCGGCGCCGCTTTGGCTTGAGAACAGCATCACCTGCGCGCCCGGGTCCGTGGATGCGAGTCGCGCGCGCGCGCCGTGCAGGGCGGCGTCCCGCTCGGCGCGCGAAAGCTTGTCGCTTTTCGCCAGCAGAACGAGCAGCCGCCGGCCGACCGGGCGCAGCCAGCGAAGCAGATGCTCGTCATGGGGCGTGAAAGGGCGCCGCGCATCCATCAGCACCACCACGCCGGCCAGCGAATCGCGCGTTTCGAGGTAGCTGCCCACCAGCTGGTCCCATTGCGTGCGCAACGCCTGCGGCACGCGCGCGTAGCCGTAGCCCGGCAGATCGACCAGACGCGCGCGGCCGCCGAGATCGAAAAAGTTGATGGTCTGCGTGCGCCCCGGCGTCTTGGAAAAGAACGCGAGGCGCCGGCGGTTGGTGAGCGCGTTGATGGCGCTGGACTTGCCGACGTTAGAGCGTCCGGCGAACGCCACCTCGGGCATGTCCGGTGGCGGCACCCCGCCGGTGATGCCTGCGGAAACCAGGAACGCCACCCGGGAAAACGCGCTGCTGGATTCCGGCATGCCTGAAATTCTAATAAAATGAGGCGTTTCCTACCGAATTAGGGGAGCTGCAGAATGAATCGCATGCTGGCGGCCGTGGCCGCCACCGGACTGCTGTGGGCCGGGCTGGCCGCGGCGCAGGGCACTGCCAAGCCCGATCTCGCCAAAGGCGAGCAGCTCGCCAAGCAGGTGTGCGTGGCCTGCCATGCAGCCGACGGCAACAGCCCGGCGCCCGCCAATCCCAAGCTCGCCGGACAACATGCAGGCTACCTGTACAAGCAGCTGGCCAACTTCAAGGCGCAGGGCGGCAAGAAGGCGGCGCGCGAGAATGCCATCATGGCGGGCATGGTGGCTGGCCTTTCGGACGCCGACATGCAGGCGCTCGCGGCGCACTACGCCTCGCAGACGCTTCGTCCCGCAGTGGCCGGCGACAAGAACCTGGCGGCTCAGGGACAGAAGATCTGGCGTGGCGGGATCGCCGAGAAGAGCGTTGCCGCGTGTGCCGGCTGCCACGGACCCGACGGCGCCGGCATTCCGGTGCAATATCCGCGGCTTGGCGGCCAGTTCGCGGAGTACCTTGACGCGCAGCTCAAGCTGTTCCGCGCCGGCGGCCGCGCCAACGATCCGGGCGGCATGATGCGCGGCGTGGCAGCACGCATGAGCGACGAGGAGATCAAGGCGGTCGCCGAGTACGCGGCCGGCCTGCGCTGAGGCGCATGAAATAAACCGGGGGGCGGGCTGTTTGCTCCCGGTTGGTCCAACTCGAGGAGACTCCGATGATGAGCAAGCTGGCGAACGCCGGTATGGGCGTCGTATTGGGCATGGTGATGGCGCAAGGCGCCCTCGCGCAGGCGAAACCCGAAGTTCTTGTGAAACAGCGCCAAGCGGTGATGACGTTGCAGGGCAAGTATTTCGGCCCGATGGCGGCCATGGCGCAAGGCAAGGCCCCTTATAACGCCGCAGTGATCCAGCGCAATGCCGGCTTTCTGGACAATCTGAGCCGCATGGCTTGGGATGGCTTCGACGCCAGCACGCGCGGCGAGAAGACCCGCGCGCTGCCGGCGATCTTCGACAACAGCGCGGGGTTCAAAGACGCCGCGGCGCGACTGGAGAGTGAAGCCTCCAAGCTGGTTGCCGTGAGCAAGACCGGCGACGAGGCCGCCGTCAAGGCGCAGATTGGCGCGGTCGGCAAGACCTGCGGCGGGTGCCACGACGATTTTCGCCAGAAGCAGTAGTTCGCGATTGGCAGAAAAGAAGGGCCCCGCCTTGGCGGGGCTTTTCCTTTTGGTGATGTCGCTCGGCGCGCATTCGACACCGCCGTCCGCGCAGGGTAACCGCGTGCACGGCCAGTACTTGGCGCAGGCGGCTGGGTGCAAGGGGTGCCACACTGACGCAACAAAGGACGCTACGCCTTTCGCGGGGGGTCGTGCGTTGAAAACGCCGTTCGGCACGTTCTATGGCCCGAACATCACGCCGCATGCGCAAGCCGGCATCGGCAAATGGACGCAAGCGGACTTCCTGCGCGCCCTGCGCGTGGGCGAGCGACCTGACGGCG
>JAOUGZ010000011.1 GCA_029865405.1 Betaproteobacteria bacterium | reverse complement strand
CGGGAGCGAACGAAGTGTCATTTGTGGTGGTAGCGCATGACCTCTGGAAGACTGTGTGGCACACGATCCGCGCAGGCGCGATTCTCGTTCTCTACCGAGAGGTGCTTATGCCACTCATCCAGCTCGGAACGCTCGCGTATGTCATCTGGCTTAGGGCGTCTCGGGGTCAGCCATCTACGGCGTGAATCCATCACACGGATCATCTGAACACACCCAGGGCGACCGCGCTACAATCCTTGTCATGATGCTGACTGCCGTACTGATGCCCGCCCCAGAAGGGGGCTACACGGCCCTCAATCCCGAAACCGGGACCACGACCCAGGGCGAATCGATCGAGGAAGCGATCGCCAATCTGCGAGAGGCGACTGAGCTCTATCTCGAAGAATTTCCGCTCGGGGCTGTTGGTCAACCGCTGGTAACGACCTTCCAGATCCAAGAGCATGCCTAAACTGCCCCGCGTGTCCGGGGCGGAGGTGGTGCGTGCGTTACAACGAATGGGGTTTGCGGTGCCTCGCCAGCGGGGTAGCCACATCGTGCTGCGCCGCGGAACTAGCGGCTGCGTGGTGCCCAATCACCGCGAACTGAAGACCGGCACACTGGCAGGCGTGCTAAAGCAGGCTGGTGTCTCGGTAGAGGACTTCCTCAAGGCTCTCTGACCGTGGTCCGATCGGACATGGCAGCACTGCCTCGACCTGAGACGGATCATCTGAACACACCACGGCTCGTTGCCGATTCCACAGGTACGACGGTGTGGCGGTGGGATCAGGCGGAGCCGTTTGGGGCGAATCCGGCCAATGACGACCCGGACGGACGCTGTGTTCCTGATTGTTGGTGTCGGCGTGGGCTGGTTTGCATCCAGGTATGAGCAGACGTGTATGCGAGCTCTTTGCTCAGCTTGGGGGTGGTGCCTTTTTGGCTAGCACGCCTGCGTCGGAGGGAGTTAACAGAGAGCTCCGCGATACTCTTGTCCGGAGCATCCAGCCGGTGGTGAAGCGTTGCGGGCAAGACGGAAAGTGAGGGGCACGTCGAGCAGGTGCACACGGATCATCTGAGCACACCGCGTCTGGTCGCGACCCATAGCTGCGGTCAAAGTTCAAGGGTAGATAGTTCGCCGTCCTCGCATGACCCTAAGAAAGAACGACCCGGCGGGGAGCCGGGTCGTCCTCATCCACCTCAGCCCGTCAATCAATCGTCGCCGCGCTGCCCCCGGATCTGCCCGCGAATCTCCCCGCCCAAATTCCGCGTCGAGTGCACATTCGCGTAGGTCACCCCCGCGCGCATCGCCGCCAGTACCTCGGCGAACTCCCCGGCCGCGATGCCCTGCCCGGCGGGGCCGATTACATCCGCCGCGGTCACGATCCGGCTCGCCGTGCCCTCGCGCGGCCCCTGGCAACTGGGGGTTCCCCCGGGTCCAGGCAAGCTCGCGGTCCCGCACAGCCAGATGGTGATGCCGCCATTCACGCCCGCCTGGCCGAAGTGGATATGCGCCTGCGTGACGTCGCCCTCGAGATCGCGGAAGCTCAACTCGTACTCGAACGAAGCGCCGTCGCGTCCGACCTTCGCCCGGAACTCACCGCTCCCGGTGGTCGAGACCGAAGCCACTTCGTTGTACCCATGCAATTGCGCCTTCAGCATCCGGCGACTGTCGTCGTCGGCCCAGGCCCCGGACACCGCGCACACCAGGGGTGTCGCGACGAGGCCGGTCAACAGGCTCTTGCCGAGCTTGCCCATGTTGGATTCCTCCATGAAGTGATGCTGCACCGCCGCTTAACGGCTGCCGCCCGCATGGCGCGAGCCGGCGCGCCGCTCCTTAGCGGTGAACCGGAGTCAACCACGGAATATTCCGCGCCCGCTCAGGCGGCGCGCGCATCCGCGAGCGCCCACGATTCGGCCAGCTCCGCGATGTAGCGCTGCAGGTACCGCGAGAACTCCTCCGACCCCGGCGGCAGCCGCCGCCCGCGGCTGCTGATCTGGTAGAAGTCGACGGTAACGAGCGGTTCGACCAGGGGCACCATCGCCACCTTGTGCCCATGGCATGCGGGATAGCAGAAGCTCGGCAGCACCGCCACGCCCGCGCCGGCCTCGACCATGGCGATGTAGGTCTCGTAGTAATGAAAGCGCATTTCCGGCGGCTTGTGCCGCCCGACGCGCAATAGCTGCCGGTCGACGAGCTGCTGGATCGGGTTGCCGGCCGGCGCCCCGAGCAGCCGCCGCTCGGCCAGGTCCTCCCAGCGCGCGCCGCGTGCGTCGCCCGGCACCTCCCCTTCGGGCGCCACCAGCATCAGCGGGAATCGGTGCAGGGGCTTGCGGCGCATGCCGGGGATCGGCTGCAGGAAGCAGCCGAACGCCATGTCGATCTCGCCGGTGCCGACCGCGGCGGCGAGCTCGTTGCGGTAGCCGTCGTGCAGGATCACTTCGAGCCGCGCATCGCGCTTCGCGTACTCGCGCATCACCGCGGGCAGCACCGTCTTGGCGAACAGGGGATTCGCGCCGACCTCCAGGCGCCGGTCCGCCGCCGAGGCCGCGCGGCTGATGTTCGCGGCCGCGACGTCGAGGTCGAGCAGGTTCCGGTTGGCGATCGGCAGGAACTTCTCGCCGTAGGCGGTCAGCTCGACGCGCCGCGTGGTGCGCTCGAACAGGCGAAAGCCGAGCTGATCCTCGAGCTTGCGGATGAGGACACTCATCCCGGACTGGGTGATGTACAGGTCTTCGGCCGCGCGCGAGAAGCTGTGGTACTGGGCTGTCAGGAGGAAAGCCTTCAGCTGCCGCGAGGTGATATTCATGACCGCGCCTGATGAACTGATGACTTAGTGGAATGCGGCTACACCTTTACCGTGTGTTTAATCCTAGCAAGTCAGAAATTATTCATGTGGACATTCTGGCGACCGTTTCGAGACCGCGGGAGGGGGCGGCATGGCGAAGCGAGATATCTGTTTTCCTGCTTGCATTTCCTGCGCCGCAGTACCGGCATGTTGCACCACACCACGCACTGGAGGTGACGCGTGCAGTGCACTAGGGGGCTGGTCATGAAAAATCAGCGTCTTACCATCGCGCTGGCGGTAGCAACGATCGTATCCGCGCCGCTTGTCGAGGCCCGCATAACTCGGATCGAGATCACCAGCGTCGAATCGCCGACGTTCGGGGGCGCCACCTTCGGCGCGGTCGGCGCGTACGAGAAACTCCGCGGCAAGGCCTACGGCGCGCTCGACCCCGCCGATCCCCGCAACGCGGTCATCACCGACCTCGAGCTGGCGCCGCGCAACCCGGCCACCGGCAGGGTCGAGTACTCGATGGACATCTACCTCTTGAAGCCGATCGACCTCGGCCAGGGAAACCAGAAGGTCTACATGGAGGTAAACAACCGCGGGAGCAAGCTCTTCGGCGCCTTCAACGGCTCCGGCGGCGGCAACAATCCGACCACGGCCGCCGACGCGGGCGACGCGTTCCTCATGAAGCAGGGCTACAGCCTCGCCTGGAGCGGCTGGGACATTGCCGCTGCGCCCGGGGGTGACCGGCTCACCATCACCGTGCCGGTGGCGAAGAACCCGGACGGCACCTCGATCACCGGCCCGTCGTACGAGTACATCGTGTTCGACAACGCCACCACCACCTCCAGCGCTCTGGCCTATCCCGCCGCGAGCCTCGACAAGTCGCTCGCGACGCTCACCGTGCGCGATCACCTGCTGCAGGCGCCGACCGCGGTCCCGCCGAGCGGCTGGAACTACAACGCGGCGGGAACCGCGATCAACCTTACCTCGGGGCCGTTCAAGCAGAGCGCGATCTACGAGTTCACCTACGTCGCCAAGGACCCGCTGGTGGCGGGCATCGGCCTCGCGGCGACGCGCGACTTCGTGTCGTTCCTGAAATACGAGCGCGCTGACGACTTCGGCAACCCGAACCCCCTGTGGGGTCACGCGAGGCAGGTCTACACGTTCGCCGTGTCGCAGCCGGCGCGCTACCTGAACGATTACCAGACGCTCGGCTTCAACGCCGACGAGCGCGGGCGGCGGGCGATCGACGGCATCCTCAACTGGATCGGCGCCGGCAACGGCGTGGCGATCAACTTCCGCTTCGCGCAGACCGCGCGCACCGAGCGCAACCGCCAGAACCATCGCTACCCGGAAGCCAACTTCCCGTTCGCCTATCCGCGCCTCAAGGACCACCTGACTGGCAGGGTCGGGGGCCGCAGCCTGGCTTGCACCGGGGACGACGATCACGACGACGACCGCGGCAACACCTGCCCGAAGGCTCTGGAGGTCAACTCCGCCAACGAGTACTGGGTGAAGACCGGGTCGCTCCTGCATACCGACACGCGCGGCCGCGATATCAAGGATCCGAAGAACGCGCGCTTCTATCTGCTTTCAGGCGTGGAGCACACCGTCGGCGGCGCGCCGGCCAACTCCGCCGGCAGCTGCCAGCAGTTCCGCAACACCACCGATCCCAATCCGGCGCTGCGCGCGCTCTTCATCGCGCTCGACGAGTGGGTAACGCGCGGCCGCAAGCCGCCGAAGAGCGAAGTTCCCGACCACACGACCGCCGCCAACTCGATCCCGGTGAGCAACGGCGTCGGCGTGATCCCGCAGGCCGAGCTCGGCTGGCCGGGCATTCCCGGGGTCAACTTCTCGGGCCTGGTCACCGTGCGCCACCTGTTCGATTTCGGCGCGCGCTTCGCGGACGGCATCCTCGACGTCAATCCGCCCGATTTCTCGGGGCCGGTCTACCCGGCGTTCGTGAGCAAGGTGGATCGCGACGGCAACGAGATCGCCGGCATCCGCCTGCCCCCGGTCGAGGCGCCGATCGCCACCACTACCGGATGGGCGCTGCGCAGCGCCGCCTTCGGCGGCAGCCCCGATCACATGGACGGCTGCGAGGCCTCGGGCCAGTGGATCCCGTTCAGGACCACGAAAGCCGAGCGCGAGCTCGCCGGCGATCCGCGGTTGTCGCTCGAAGAGCGCTACGGCGACCACGACGGGTACGTGAAGGCGGTGGCGAAGGCGGCAAAGCACCTCGAGAACAAGCGCGTCCTGCTGCCCGAGGACGTGCAGCGCTACATCGACGCTGCTGAGGCAAGCAGTGTGCTTCGTTAAGGAGGATCTCATGAAAACCCTTGCACTTGCCGCCGCCGCGCTCCTCGCGGGCATCGCGCCCGCGCAGGCTGGCAAGGACGCGGAGCGTGATTTCGAGATCAGGACGCTCTCCACCCGCGCCAATACGGTTAGCGGCGGCGACGTCCTGGTCGAGGTGCTCCTGCCGCGCTATGCGAGCGCGAGCAACGTCGTCGTGCGGCTAAACGGCAACGACGTCAGCGGCCAATTCACCGCGGATGCCGCCGGGCGCAGACTCGTAGGGCTGGTCACCGGCTTGCGGGTCGGCAAGAACCGCCTCACGGCGAGCGCGAAGCATCACCACCGCAACCAGCACTACGACTCGCTGGACATCGTCAACCACCCGATTCATGGCGAGATCTTCGCGCCGCACCAGCGGCCCTGGGTGTGCGAGACCGAGGCCTCGGGCCTGGGCGCGCCGCCAGCGAGCGGACCGTGCCTCGCGCCAACGCGCTACGAGTGGTTCTATCGGAACACCAGCGGCGCGCTGCTGCCGCTCGCCGGTGCGGCGATTCCGGCGGATGTAGCGCAAACCACCACCATCGACGGCGTCACGGTGAACTACGTCGTGCGCGTCGAGTCGGGCACGATCAACGAGTCGATCTATCGCATCGCGATCCTCGACGATCCGGCCAATCCGGTCTCCAATCCCTGGTCGCCGGGCGGCAAGAAGCCGGGACCGGGATGGAACGGCAAGCTGTTCTATCACTTCATCGGCGGCGCCGGCCCCGGCTTCCGCTCGGGCCGCAACATCGCGACGTCGGCGATCAACATCTCCGACACCATCTCCAACCGGGACGAGCCCATCCGCCTCGGGTTCGCGGTGGCGTTCGCCGCGCGCAACACCTTCGGCACCGGCGCCGACGAAGTGGTCTCCGCCGAAACCGTGATGATGGTCAAGGAGCGGTTCATCGAGCAGTACGGGCTGCCGAAGTACACCGTCGGCCTGGGCAGCTCCGGCGGCGCGATCCAGCAGCACCTGATCGCCCACAACTACCCCGGCCTGCTCGACGCACTCACCCCGGTGCGCAACTACCCCGATGTCATGAGCGTGGCCACCGATGTCATCGATTGCGGGCTGCTGAACAATTACTTCGACACTGCGGTCAACCCGGCGGACTGGCCGGGCAGCCGGCAGTCCAAGGTTACCGGCTACCCGCTCAATCCTGCGGGACTCAACAACTGCCGCGGCTGGAACGCCTTCGCGCGCAACTGGCCGGGGCCGACCGACGGCTTCGACGCCGTGGTGCCGCTCGAGGCGCGCTACGACCCGGTGACCAATCCCGGCGGCGCGCGCGGCACCCTGCAGGACGGCAGCGTCAGCTCGCTCGGCATCAACAAGAAGACCGGCTTCGCGCGCCAGCCCTACGACAACATCGGCGTGCAGTACGGGCTGCAGGCGCTGAACAACGGCGACATCACGCCCGCCGAGTTCCTCGACCTGAACGAGAAGGTCGGCGGCATCGACATCGACGGCAACTTCACCACGTCGCGCAGCGAAGGCGACCGGAAAGGCATCGAGAACGCCTATCGCTTCGGCCGGGTGAACGACGGCGAGAACCTGACGCTGCCGATGATCCAGTACCGCAACTACGTCGACTTCGCCAACGACATCCACACGTTCCATCGCAGCACGGCGATGCTCGAGCGGTTGCAGAAGAAAAACGGCACCACCGACAACGTGGCGCGCTGGACCATGCCGCAGGCGGGCACGGTGAACTTCATGCGCATGGCGCTGCTCGCGCACGACCAGTGGCAGGCGAACATCGCCGCCGATACCTCGCACGCGCCTTACGCGGTCAAGGTGATCCGCAACCGGCCGGCCAGCCTGAAGAACCAGTGCTGGGACGCGGCGGAGAACGTTTACGACCATCCGTTCGCGCTCGACGACCCGGGCGTGTGCAACACGCTGTTTCCGATGCATGCCGATCCGCGCATCGCCGCGGGCGGCCCGCGCGCGGGCGACATCCTGAAGTGCCAGCTGAAGCCGGTGAAGGCCGCCGACTACGCAGTGGCGTTCAACGCCGATGAGATGGCCCGCCTCAGGGCGATCTTCCCGCAGGGCGTGTGCGACTGGTCCAAGCCGGGCGTGAAGCAGAAGCCCTTGAAGGACAGCTGGCTCGCCTATCCGAAGCCGGGGCATGCGGTGCGCCTGGATCGCGGCGCCGACCGAAATGACGACGACGATGACGACGACGATTGATGCCGGAGAGACCATGACCTATCTGGAAAGCCTGCTGCGCGCCGTCTGTGCGGCGATGTTGCTATTCATCGGCGCCGCGCTGCTCGCGACGTCGATGCCGTTGCAGTTCGCCCCGGGCCTCGCCTTCGCCGGCGACCGCGACGAAGATGACGACGACGGCGGCCGCGGCCACCACCGCGACCGCCATCACGGCGATCGAGACTTCCGGATCGAGGTGCTCTCGAGCCGCCCCGACATGGTCGCGGGCGGCGACGCGCTGGTGCGCGTCACGGTAAGGACGAAGCACGTCAAGTTGGGCGACGTGCGCGTCGAGCTGAACGGCGCCGACATCACGAGCGCGTTCACCCCTGACTCCGCCGCGAGGACGCTCACCGGGCTGGTGACCGGGATGCGCCTGGGCAGGAACGAGCTGGAGGTCGACGCCAAGCGCAAAGGCAAGGGCCGCGCCGAGGCCGACATCAAGCTCACCAACCACCGGATCGAGGGCCCGATCATCTCCGGGCCGCACGAGCAGCCCTTTGCCTGCGGCACGCAGAGCTTCAACCTGCCGGCGGGGTTGGGCAACCTCGGGCCGACCAGCGACCCCAACTGCCATATCCCGACGCGCATCCACTACATCTACAAGTCGACCGCAAACACCGGAAACAACTTCACGCAATGGCCGGCGGGCGCCACCGCCTATCCGGCAGACCTGGTGATGACCGCCACCGGCAAGCCTTACATCGTCCGGCTGGAAACGGGCACCGTGAACCGCGCGATCTACCAGATCGCGATGCTGCACGATCCGATCGCCCAGCCGATGGCGCCCAGCTGGAGCAATCAGTCCAGCACCTGGAACAAGCGGCTGATCTACACCTTCGGCGGCGGCTGCATCGGCGGCTGGTACCGGCAGGGCTCGAGCACCGGCGGCGTGACCGACAACTTCATGCTGACGAACGGCTACGCGCTCGCCTCGTCCTCGCTCAACGTCTTCGGCAACAACTGCAACGACCTGACCGCGGCCGAGTCGATGATGATGGTGAAGGAGCGCTTCATCGAGGCCTACGGCCCGCCCGCGCACACGCAGGGCTGGGGCTGCTCGGGCGGCTCCTACGCCCAGCACCAGATCGGCGACAACTACCCGGGCCTGCTCGAAGGCATCATCCCGGGCTGCTCGTTCCCCGAGGTCGGCTTCGCCACCATCCACATGATCACCGACGGGTGGCTGCTCGACACTTATTTCAACGCCCACCAGGCAGCGCAGGGATGGACCGACGAGCAAAAGCGCCTGGTAACGGGCTTCGGCGTGTACAACACCGCGCCCAACATCGCGATCGGCGCGCGGCGCATCGATCCGAAACCGGGCTCTACGAGCTGCGCCGCAGTGCCAGTGGCCGATCGCTACGACCCCGTCACCAACCCGCTCGGCGTGCGCTGCACCGTGTACGACCACACCGTTAACGTCTACGGGCGCGACCCGGCCACGGGCTTCGCGCGCCGCCCGCTCGACAACGTCGGCATCCAGTACGGCCTGAAGCTCCTGAACAGCGGCGCGATCTCGGTCGAGAAGTTCCTGCATCTGAACGAGAACATCGGCGGCTTCGACAAGGACGCGACCATTCTGCCGCAGCGCACCGAGGCCGACCTGATGGCGGCGCGCGCCGCCTACCGCACCGGGCGCCTCACCAACGGCGGCGGCGGGCTCGCCGAGATGCCGATCATCGACTACCGCGCCTACAACGACGAGGTGCCGGGGGGCGACATCCACGTGCGCTACCACTCGTTCTCGCTGCGCGAGCGGCTGGAGAAAGCGAACCGCCGCTCGGACAACCAGATCATGGTGATCGAGGACAACCGCTTCGGCCTGTACAGCAACGCGAGCCCGCTGCTGCAGCGGATGATCCTGACTATGGACCGCTGGATCACGGCGATTAAGGCCGACCAGGGCAAGGGAAAGCAGATCGACAAGGTGCTACGCAACAAGCCCGCCGACCTGCAGGAGGGCTGCAACACCCGCGACGCCGCGCCGACCTTCATCGCGCAGCCGCAGGTGCGCGAGCAGGAGGCGACGACGACCTGCGGCCAGCTCTATCCGTCCCACTCGTTCCCGCGTGAAGTGGCGGGAGCGGATATCGCCGCCGACATCATCAAGTGCCAGCGCAAGCCGCTGCATCGCAGCGACTACGACGTGTCCTTCACCGACGCGCAGTGGGATCGCCTGAAGGCGATCTTCCCCACGGGCGTGTGCGACTGGACGAAGCGCGGCTACGAGCAGCAGGGACTGGAAGGCACCTGGCTGGTCATCGACTAGAGCGCAAGGAGAAACCATGCGAGTCCCACGTCGCACAGCAGCCGCGGTTGCGGCCGTCTTGCTCGCCACGGCGCTCGCCGCCGAAGCGGGCGTAACGCGGATCATCATCGACAGCACCGCCGCGGTCGCCGGCCAGCCCACCTACGAGGAGGTGACCGGGCGCGCCTTCGGCGAGCTCGATCCGCGCCACAAGAGCAACGAGCTGATCACCGACCTCGATCTCGCGCCGCGCAACGCGCGCGGCAACGTCGAGTACATCGCCAGCTTCCGCATCCGCAAGCCGATCGACATGGCCCAGGCGAGCGGACTGCTGTGGCACGACGTGCCCAACCGCGGCGGCAACGTGAACATGCAGGCCGACCTGTTCGCCGCCGGCGACATGCAGCTGCTGAGCGGCTGGCAGGGCGACAACGCCGGCGCGACGCGCGTGCCGGCGAACGTCGAGTGCCTGCCGCCGTACACGTCGCCGTGCGCGGCGCCGGTATTCACGAACCACTACGTGAAGACCCCGGTGCTCGCCGGCGTCACCGGGCGGATCCTCGGGCGCATCATCAACCGCAGCGGACCGAACTCCGCGCCCCTGAACGTGATGGGCAACCCGATCCCGTACTTCCCGGTCGATGCGGCGAGCAACGCCGGCGACACGATGGCCATCGTCGCGCACGAGACCATCGACGGCCGGGTCACCATCGAGGGCACGGTGCCGAACGGCGACTGGAAGTTCTGCGGCGGCGGCACGTTCGACGCGCCGGCGCCGGTGAGCGCGCTGCCGGTGCACGTGTGCCTGAAGGGCGGTTTCAACCCGGCGAAGCTCTACCAGCTCGCCTACCGGGTAAGGGACCCCTACGTGCTTGGCGCCGGCACCGCGGCGTTCCGCGACGTGCTGTCGTTCTTCCGCTACAGCGCGAAGGACGACTTCGACACGCCCAACCCGATCCACGGCCGGGTCCACTGGACCGTCGCGCGCGGCTCGTCGCAGTCGGGCAACTTCCTGCGCCACTTCATCCATCTGGGCTTCACCGCGGACGAGGCGGGGCGCAAGGTGCACGACGGCTCCTGGCCGCTGATCGCCGGGCGGCGCGTGGCGAACAACTCGCGCTGGGGCATGCCCGACGGCGTGCTCGAGCTCTACCAGATGGGCAGCGAAGGTCCGCAGTGGTGGCACAAGTTCCCCGACCACGCGCGCGGGCTGCCGCCAGCCGGCATTCTCGAGCGCTGCGATCACACCAGGACCTGCCCGAAAATCGTCGAGACCTTCGGCGGTGCCGAAGTGTTCGCGCTGAAGATGACGCCCTCCTGGGTGGGGACCTCGGCGCACAACGACATCCCGCTGCCGAAGAACGTGCGTCGCTACTACCTGCCGAGCTCCACGCACGGTGGCGGCAACGGCCAGACGACGGAGAATCCTTCCGGGGTCGTCAACTGCCCGGGCAACAACTGGGGCAGGGGAACGCTCCGGCCCAATCCGGTGCCGGCGACCGGCATGGTGAACCGCGTGCGCGCGGCGCTGCGCGACTGGGTGATGCACGACACGCCGCCGCCGCCGAGCCAGTGGCCGCAGATGAAGGACAAGACGCTGGTCGAGCCGACGATGAAGGCGATGGGCTTCCCGCAGGGAATTCCTGGAATTCCGGAATCGATCTTCAGGCCCGAGAACTTCGTGTTCCCGGTCTTCGACTACGACTGGGGCCCGGAGTACGACCATAGCGAAGCGTCGGGCGTGCCCACCAACGCGCCGCCGCCGATCCAGCGCGTGATCAAGACGCTGGTCCCCGCGGTCGACCGGGACGGCAACGAGCGCGGCGGCATCCCGACAGTGCAGAACGACGCGCCGCTCGGGACGTACCTTGGCTGGAACATCACCGCCGGCCCCGCCGACGCCACCTATGACGGTCGGCCGTTCCACGCCGGCCAGGTGTGCAACTACACCGGCGGCATGGTGCCATTCTTCAAGACCCGCGCGCAGCGCATCGCGGCGGGCGATCCGCGCCTGTCGCTCGAGGAGCGCTACGGCACGCACGCGGGTTACGTCGCGGCGGTGACCAGAGCGGCGTGGAACGCCTTCGACAAGGGGTACCTGCTTGCCGCGGACCGCGATGCGCTCATCGCGCAGGCCGAGACGAGCGATGTGTGCAACCAGCCCGGCGACGGCGGCCGCTGCAACCCGGGACCTTGAAACCGCTTCGCCGGCCGCAGGCGGTTGCATGCGGCCGGCCCATTGGCACTTGACGCACAACAGGAGGGAGTCGTGATCACATTGCGCAGTTCAGCACTATCGGCCGGCGTCGGCCTGGCGCTGCTGGCGTTCGGCGCCGGCAGCGCGCTCGCCATCAGCCAGAGCGGCGAGCAGAAGAACATGCAGCGGGTGGGGCACACTGACCTGCAGGGGCGCGCGGCGTACCACCCCTACTTCATCAACTACCCGGATGGACGCGTGATCGCGTTCGTCGGCACGCACAGTAGCGCCAATCCGTCGAACCCGCCGATCAGTCCCGACAGCAACCTGCCGAAGCCCAATCCGCTGAAAGGCGGTGTGGTCGAGCCGAACGGGACGATGATCGTCGACATCACCGATCCGAAGCGGCCGGTGGAGAAGTTCCACATCCCCGGCCCGATCGCCAACGGCTCGGCGCAGACGCAATCCAACCGCATGTGCCTCGGGCGCGACCTGCCGGGCGGCGACCCGAGCAAGGTCTACATGATGCGCAACGTCCAGACGAACACTGCGGCGGTCTCCGGCTATGAGGTCTGGGACGTCACCAACGTCGGCAACCCGACGCTGGTGGGCGCGATCCGCAACCTGCGCAACACGCACAAGCACTGGTGGGAGTGCAAGACGGGCATCGCCTACCTGCCGGGCAGCAAGGGTCCGGGCTTTCCGCTGCAACCCGGCCAGACGTCGGTGCCGCAGTGGCGCATCGGCCAGATGATGCTGGTCGTCGACTGGAGCAACCCGGCGGCGCCGCAATATCTACGCACCTTCGGCCTGCCGGGCGCGGAGCCGGGTTCAGTAGGGCCGACGCCGCCCACGCTGCACGGCCCTATCAGCACGTTCGAGCATCCGAACGCCGCGGGCAAGCTGGCGCGCAGCCAGACTCCGGACGACATCATCGGCAACCGGCTCTACCTCGCCTGGGGGGTGGGCGACAACGGCGTGCTGCAGGTGCTCGACCGCAAGAAGCTGCTGCCGACCTCGCACGGGGGGACCTGGAGCCGCACCGTCAACCCGCTCACCGGCGCGACCACCGATGACAGCCCGACGCTTACAGACCTGCTGGAGCCGCAGACGGCGCGGCTCGACATGTCGAACGACCAGGGGGGGCACACCAGCTTCCCGGTGTTCGGGCTCAAGCCGAAGAGCTATCACCAGGGGCCGCCCGAGCAGGGCTTCACCGAGTACCTGACGCGCGACATCGTGGTGCTCGCCTCGGAGTCGACCGCCGACCAGTGCCAGGAAGCGCCGCACTGGAGCTTCATCGTCGACGTGACGATCGAGAACTCGAAAGCGAGGACCGACGGGCCGCCGGTTCTCCAGCGGCAGGTAAACCCGTGGCAGGGGCCGATGGTGCTGTCGACGATGTGGGTGGATCCGCGCGCGGGCGAGAAATACAAGCGCGGCAATTACTGCACGCGCGGCGCGCGCTACGGGGTGCATTCGAGCGAGGAGAACTTCTACAACCCGTACTACGGCCGGCTGACGTTCATCGCCTACTTCACCGGCGGCGTGCGCGCCTGGGACATCCGCGAGCCGCAGGGCCCGGTGGAAGTCGGGTTCTATGTGCCGGAAAGCAATGCCCTGACCGAGCCCGCCGGCTATATGACCAACAACCTCGAAGTCGACGACCGCGGCTACATCCTCGCCGTGGACCGCAACGGCGCCGGGTTCGACATCATCGAGCTCAAGGGCAAGGCGAAGAAGATCGGCCTCGGAACGGACAACGGCAGCAGGGACGACGACGACGACGACTGAGCGGCATCGCCAAGTGACGTTTCCTCTTTCGGGCGGCCTGGCGGCCGCCTTTTTTTTTGAGCGCACGATGCCGCCCATGCGCTGTCGACCCGGTCGGCGCGCTGGATTACCATGACGCATCGGGGAGGGTGAAATGAAAACCATCTGCTCGCTCGCGCTCTGCGCGTCGCTTTGCATCGCCGCTTTCGCCACACCGGTTCTGGCGAACGATTCACCGATCGTGCGCGGCAGCCTGCAGGTCACCGAGTACGACGGCATCAGCGACGACCTGCTGTCCGCCGGCTTGAACCTGGCGGGCCTGCAGAGCGCGGTGGCGCCGGGCTTCGTCGACCCGCTCAACCCGACGCCCGCCGAACTGCGCCGGCGCGCGATCTACAACAATTACCGCGGCATCGTCGACCCGGTGGCGGCCGGCGGCATGGGTCTGCTCTGGGGTCCGGGCGCGCCAGGCGCGCCCGCGTTCGACCCGCCGGTGCAGGCGGGGCTGATTCCGGGAGTCGAGTACAGGGCTTACCTGCACTTCCCCGCGCGCCGGCCGCACGTGAATAACGTCCCGGCCGCGGTGCAGATTCCGCGCCACTTCGACCCGGCGAAGCCGTGCATCGTCGCCGCGATGCCGTCCGGGTCGCGCAGCGTGTATGGCGGCATCGCCATCGCGGAGTGGGCGCTGTTCAAGGGCTGCGCGGTCGCGCTTCCGGGCAAGGGCACCGACACCGGGTTCCATCTGCTCGACCCGTCGGCGGCCGCGTACGCGGTCGACGGCCCGGACGGCGTCTCCGGCTCAGTGGCGGCGCTCGGCGACGACGCGCAGTTCGCGCTTCGCGACACGCGCAGACTTGAAGAATATGTTGCCCGCAACCCGCACCGCATTGCGACCAAGCATGCGCACTCGCAAGCCAACCCCGAGCGCTCCTGGGGGGAATACGGGCTGCGCGGAATCGAATTCGCCTTCTGGGCGCTCAACGATCATTTCGGGGCCCGCGACGGCAAGCACGGCCGGAAGCACTTCGATCGCCGCAACACGCTCGTGATCGCGGCCGGCACTTCCAACGGCGGCGGCATGGCGCTGCGCGCGCTCGAGGCCGACCACAAGGGCCTGATCGACGCCGTGGTGGTCACCGAGCCGAACATCCAGCCGCGCGACGGGCGCTACGCGATACGCGTCGGCGACGAGCCGCCGTTCGATCCGGCGGGCCGCAGCCTGTACGACTCGATCACGCTGATGAGCGTGTACGCGGCCTGCGCGGCGCACGCGCCGGGCGCGGCCGGGACGGTGCTGTTCGGGCCGCAGGCGCTGGGAGTGGCGCGCTGCACTTCACTCCGGGAGAAGGGGCTGGTGTCCGGCGATACGCTGGC
Organism: Betaproteobacteria bacterium; assembly: GCA_029865405.1. The sequence continues at coordinate 3,227 of JAOUGZ010000011.1, read as the reverse complement.
CGAGCAGGCGGCCTCGGCGCTGCAGGTGATTCGCGCCCACGGCTACGCCGCGGCGCAGGACTGGGGCATCGCATCGCACGACACGCTGAACCTGTGGCGCGCGCTGCAGGTGACGTACGCCAATGCGTACGGCCGCTTTGCGGTCGAGGAAAACGTCTGCGGCGTGAGCCTGGCGGCGACCGATGCGGCCGGCGCGCCGGCGGCGTTGAGCGAGGCGAACGCGAAGAAGCTGTTTGCCGACAGTTCCGGCGTGCCGCCGACCGGCGGCATCAACCTGATCGCGGACCGCGCGGCGACCGGGCCGATTCTCGAGAACGCGGCCGTATCCGCCTCCACGGGACGTGCGGATCTGAACATCGACAGCGCGCTGTGCTTCCGCGCGCTCGAGACCGGAGAACGTATTGCCGACGGCAAGGGCTGGGGCGATTTCGCCGCAGTGCAGCGCGGCACGCGCGAAGTGAAGGCAAGCGGCAAGCTGCACGGCCGCCCCGCGATCGTCATTCACGGCCGGCGCGATGCGCTGGTGTTCCCGAACCTGCATTCGCGCGCCTACTACGCTCTCAACCAGCAGGAGGAGCGCGGCAGGAGCCGGCTGAGCTACATCGAGGTCACCACCGGGCAGCACTTCGACGCCTTCATCTCGTTCTTCTTCAACGCGGGCGGGGTGCAGTTCGCGCCGCTGCACCACTACTTCGTGCTGGCGATGGACAGCATGTACGCGCACCTGACCACGGGCGCGCCGCTGCCGCCCTCGCAGGTGGTGCGGCCGACGCCGCGCGCGACCGCGCCCTACACCCCGGCCAATGTGCCGGCGCTGCTGCCGGCGCCCGTGCTCGCGCCGGCGGCCGGCGACCGCATCACGTTCGCAGACGGGGTGCTGTCGATCCCGGAGTAGGGCGCCGCTACCGCCCCAGCACCGCCGCCGCCTCGTGCGCAATGATGGCGTGCATCGCCCGCGTCGGGTGGATGCCGTCCCAGAACAGGTACTCGTCCGCCTTCTTGCAGGCGAAGGGCGGAACGTTCGGCGTGATGCAGGCGGTATCGACGTTGGCGAGGCCGAAGCTCTCCGGCGCACCGACCACGGCGTGCAGCTTCTGGAACACGTCGAACCGGTGCAATTCGATAGTCGCGGGCAGCGCGGTCAGCTCGGTATCGAGAAGGAAGTTGAAGGTCTGCGACAGGAAAGCCGCGGCGGCCACGGCATCGGGGCCCGCGCCGATGACGGCCGGCGTCAGGCCGAGGTTGGGCGCGTTCCACACCAGGAACTTCGTCGCCCCGGCGCCGTGGAGCCGCCTGATGTTGTCGGCAACGGCGTCCGCCGCGGCACTGAGGAGCGACGGGTTCACGGAGGACAGCGCGTCGCGGATGTCGTTGCCGCCCATCTCCACGACGTACAGTGCCTCCGGTGGCGCGATGCCGCCGACATCGCGCAGGAAGCTCTCGACCTGCACCGTGAGGTGTACGTTGTCCGCCGACGCGCGCGCCCTGGCGCCGCCCACGGCGTAGTTGGAGGCCTTGGCACTATTGCCCCTGAACGCGGGATTCACGCTGGCGGACAGGCCGCGCGGCCGCGCGTACTGCTCGATCCAGGTAGGGCCGTTGCTGAAGTGGTGGCCGCCCTTGGCGTAGGGCCGGTCCGGAACCAGGAACGGGTCCACCGAGTAGTCGGGCGGGGTGTTGGTGCCGCCCACCAGGGCGAAGGCATTGCCCGGATCGGACAGGCTGGTGCCGAATACCACGATCCGGTCAAACGCCGCCTGCGCCGCGGCGCCGAGCGGAACTGCGAGCAGGAATCCCAGGCAGACGGCAAAAATTCGGTTTCTGGACATGGGGACCCTCCATTCGTTGCAATCGATGAGGATTATGCTCGAATCGCGTCGGCCGCCGCCATCCCCCGCTCAGGGGATCGTCACGTTCCCGTTCCCCGCGTCGCGGGCTGCGGCGCTGGAGTTGCCCCGGGCTTGGCCGCCGCCGGCTTCACCGGCACCGCGGCGATGAATTTCCACTCCGAGTACTTCATCGCCCCCGCGAACGCCGCGTCGCGGCGCTTGAAGTTGGCGCGCTTGAACGTGGCCTCCTCGGACAAGCTGTACACGCCCAGGATGCCGCCGTCGGGCGCCTTGACCATGCCCCACTCGGCCTTGCCGGTCATGGGATCGGCATACACGCGGCGCAGGTAGCGCCGCGTCTCCGGCATGCGCGCGTCCTGCAGCAGGTCCTCGAGCGCGCGCGGGTACTGGCGCTGCGGGCCCGAGAGGTAGTAGCGCAGGATCGCGCTGCGGAACTGCTGGCCGATGAAGAGGAGCTCCGCCTCCTTGTCGCGCCGCGCCTCGGTCTCCCACATCTCGCCCACCAGCGCGAGGCCGCCGCCGAGGATGGCAACGATGAACAGCACCGTCAGGTAGGTGAAGCCCCGGTGCGCGCGCCTCACCATTGCGCGTACTCCGTGCCGTCGCTCGCCTTGCCCGGCGCGCCGCTCCTCACGTCGTAGACGCCGCCCTTGTCCGGATTCTCGGGCCGCACCACGATCCAGCTCGCCGCGCTCTCGGTGATCGGGTCGAGCGGCACCTTGCGCAGGTACTTGTCGGTGGCGAGCGCCTCCAGCGTCTCGGGATACTTGCCGCGGTCGGCGTGATAGCGCGAGATCGCCTCGCGCATCTGGTGCAGGTTCTCCTTGAGCACCGCTTCCTTGGACTTGTCGATGCTGCCGAAGTAGCGCGGCACGACGAGCGTGAGCAGCGTCGCTACCACCGCCATCACCACCAGCAGCTCGATCAGCGTGAACCCGCGCCGGCGATGCATCACCACTCCCGATACGGCCGGCCGTTGATGCCCACGGCCGCGGAGCGCGAGAAGACGTCGAACACGTCCTCGCCCTCGCGCGGTTCGTCCGGAGGGCTGGCGTAGCTGCGCAGCCCCCAGGTCTCGACGGGCGCCGTCGCGGCGTCCGCGAACGGGTCGGGCGGCAGGCGGCGCAGGAAGTAGATGCGCGCCTTCCTCGCGTCCTTCTGGTCCTCGACGCCGTCGACCAGGTCCTGCAGCCGCCGCGGGTAGCCGGACTCGCCGATTCTCTTCTGGATGCGGCCTTCGTCGGCCGCCTGCTTGTAGGCGTCGATCGCCTCGCGGATGTCGCGCAGCGCGCGGCGCAGGTCCTGCTCCTTGGCGCGCTGCGTCATCAGCTCGTTGAGCGGCAGCGCGACCGAGGCGAGCACGGCGACGATGGCCAC
>JAOUGZ010000304.1 GCA_029865405.1 Betaproteobacteria bacterium | reverse complement strand
CAAATATCTGTTAGAGTTTTTGCGGTGAACCGGGGGGCAAGCGGGTGAAGGGCAAGGTGGTGCTGGTGACGGGCGCCGGGGGCGGCATCGGGCGCGATTTCGCGCTGCTGTTCGCCGCGCAGGGCGCCCGCGTCGTGGTGAACGATCTCGGCACCTCGGTGGCGGGCGAGGGCGCGAGCGCCGGCCCGGCGCAGAAGGTGGTGGAGGAGATCAGGGCGCAGGGCGGCGAGGCGCTCGCCAGCACCGACAGCGTGGCCGACTGGGAGTCGGCCAACCGCATCGTCAAAGTGGCGATCGACGCCTTCGGCCACATCGATTGCGTGGTGAACAATGCCGGCATCCTGCGCGACCGCTTCTTCTTCAACATGTCGGTCGAGGAGTGGCGCTCGGTGATCGACGTGCACCTGAACGGCGCGTTCTACGTGTCGCGCGCCGCCGCGCCCTATTTCAAGAGCCAGAACTCGGGCAGCTACGTGCACATGACCTCGACCTCCGGCCTGATCGGCAACCTCGGGCAGGCCAACTATTCGGCCGCGAAGCTCGGCATCGTCGGGCTTTCCAAGTCCATCGCGCTCGACATGGCGCGCTACGGGGTGCGCTCCAATTGCATCGCGCCTTTCGCCTGGAGCCGCATGATCGGCTCGATTCCCACCGAGACGCCGGAGCAGAAGGCGCGCGTGGAGAGGATGAAGGTGATGGAGACCGCCAAGATCGCGCCGCTGGCGGTATTCCTGGCGGGCGACGATGCGCGCGACGTGTCGGGGCAGATTTTCGCCGTACGCGCCAACGAGCTGTTCCTCATGTCGCAGAGCCGGCCGCTGCGCTCGGTGCACCGCGACACGGGCTGGACGCCGCAGGACATCGCCGCGCACGGCATGCCCGCGCTGCGGCAGAGTTTCGTTCCGCTCGATCGCACCCAGGACGTGTTCACATGGGATCCCCTGTAGCCGATCCGGGCCACGCGCAGCTGCGCGAGGGCGTGCGCGCCCTGTGCGCGCAGTTCGACTCCGCCTACTGGCAGAAAGTCGACGAGGCGCGCGCCTATCCGGAGGCTTTCGTCGACGCGCTCACCCAGGCGGGCTGGATGGCGGCGCTCATCCCGGAGCAGTACGGCGGCTCGGGCCTGTCGCTCACCGAGGCCACGGTGATCATGGAGGAGGTGTCGCGTTCCGGCGGCAACGCCGGCTGCTGCCACGGCCAGATGTACAACATGAACACGCTGCTCCGGAACGGCTCGGAGGCGCAGAAGACAAAGTACCTGCCGAAGATCGCCGCCGGCACGCTGCGCATGCAGGCGATGGGCGTGACCGAGCCGACCGCCGGCACCGACACGACGCGCATCAAGACCGTGGCGGTGCGAAAGGGCGACCGCTATGTCGTCAACGGGCAGAAGGTATGGACCTCGCGCCTGCAGCATTCGGACCTGATGATCCTGCTCGCGCGCACCACGCCGCTCGCCGAGGTGCAGAAGAAGTCCGACGGCCTGTCGGTGTTTTTGGTGGAAAAGAAGGCGGCGCTCGGCAAGGGACTGACGATGCGGCCGATCCGCAACATGGTGAACCACGAGACCAACGAGGTGTTCTTCGACAACCTCGAGATCCCGGCCGAGAACCTGATCGGCGAGGAGGGCAAGGGGTTTCGCTACATCCTCGACGGCCTGAACGCCGAGCGCATCCTCATCGCCGCGGAATGCATCGGCGACGGCTACTGGTTCGTCGAGCGCGCGACGAACTATGCGAAAGAGCGCGTGGTGTTCGAGCGCCCGATCGGCCAGAACCAGGGCGTGCAGTTCCCGATCGCCGAGGCGTACATGGAGATCGAGGCGGCGAATCTCATGCGCTACAAGGCGGCCGCGCTCTACGACGCCCAGCAGCACTGCGGCGCCGAAGCCAACATGGCCAAGCACCTGGCGGCCAAAGCGTCCTGGGAAGCGGCCAATACCTGCCTGCAGACGCACGGTGGCTTCGGCTTCGCCGCCGAATACGACGTGGAGCGCAAGTTCCGCGAGTCGCGCCTGTACCTGGTGGCGCCGATTTCCACCAACCTGATCCTGTCCTACGTCGCCGAGCACGTGCTCGGGCTGCCGCGATCGTTCTAGGGCCGGCCGGCGCCGTCGGCTAGAATCGCGCGCTCGATGCGCATCCTGGTGTCCAACGACGACGGCTACTTTTCTCCCGGCATCACGTTGCTGGCGGCACGGCTCGCTGCGCTCGGCGAGGTCACGGTGTTCGCCCCGGAACGCGACCGCTCCGGGGCGTCGAACTCGCTGACGCTCGACCGGCCGCTGTCGGTGCGGCGCGCGCCCAACGGCTTTTTCTTCGTCAACGGCACGCCCACCGACTGCGTGCACCTGGCAGTCACCGGCGTGCTCGATTTTCTTCCCGACATCGTGGTGTCCGGCGTCAACCTCGGCGCCAACATGGGCGACGACACCATCTATTCGGGTACCGTGGCGGCGGCCACCGAGGGCTTCCTCCTCGGCATACCGTCGCTCGCCGTTTCGCTGGCGAGCAAGGAAGGCCGCTTCATCGCCACCGCGGTGGAGGTGGCGCAGCAGCTGGTGGCGCGCTTCGGGCGCGCGCCGCTCGGGCAGCCGGTGCTGCTCAACGTCAACGTCCCCGACGTGGCGCAGGAAGCGCTCGGCGCGCTCGAAGTGACGCGGCTCGGACGGCGCCACAAGGCCGAGCCGGTGGTGAAGATGCACACGCCGCGCGGCGAGCTGGCGTACTGGATCGGCGCCGCAGGCGAAGCCGCCGACGCAGGCCCGGGCACCGACTTTCACGCCGTGGCGAGCGGCTGCGTGTCGGTGACGCCGCTGCAGGTGGATCTCACGCACCCGGCCCAGCTGGCGCGGGTGCGCGACTGGCTCGGGGCATGAACGCGCGCGGGCCGCGCGATGCCGCCGGCATCGGCATGACCTCGCAGCGCACGCGCACGCGCATGGTCGAGCGCCTGCGCAAGAAGGGCATCCGCGACGAGCGCGTGCTCGCGGCCATGGGCGCAGTACCGCGGCACCTGTTCGTCGACGAGGCGCTGGCGAGCCGCGCCTACGAGGACACCGCGCTGCCGATCGGCTACAGCCAGACGATTTCGCAGCCGTACGTGGTGGCGCGCATGATCGAGTCGCTGATCGGCGACAACGGCATGCCGGCGCGGGTGCTGGAAATCGGCACCGGCTGCGGCTACCAGGCGGCGGTGCTGGCGCAGCTCGCGCGCGAGGTGTACTCGGTGGAGCGCATTCGCGCGCTGCTCGAGCGCGCGCGCACGAATCTTCGCGGCCTGCGGCTGTCGAACCTGCGGCTCAGCCACGGCGACGGCAACCTCGGGCTGGAGGCCGCGGCGCCGTTTGACGCGATCGTCGTGGCGGCGGCTGCGCGCGCGGTGCCACAGGACCTCTTACAGCAATTGGCGCAGGGTGGCAGAATGGTGCTGCCGCTGAAAACGGCGCAGGCGTCGCGGGGCACGCAGCGCCTGGCGTTGTACGAGCGCGGCGCGCGCGGCATCACCGAAACGATGCTCGACGAAGTGCTGTTCGTGCCGCTCGAGCAAGGGAAACTATGACGAACTTCGAATCGCGATGCAGCGTGCTGCTGCTGGGCGCCGCGCTGGCGGCCCTGGCGGGCTGCGCGTCCGAATCCGTGCAGGCGCCGGTGTCCGACATCCGGCCGCCCGTGGCGCCCAGGCCGGTGGCCGAGGTGCCGCCGCCTCCGGCGGCGGTGGCGAGCGTGCCGCCCGGGCATTACGTGATCAAACGCGGCGACACCCTCTACAGCATCGCGCTCGAGCATGGCGCAGACTACCGCGACGTGGCGCGCTGGAACCAGCTCGACGATCCCACCAAGATCTCGGTCGGCCAGGTGCTGCGCGTGACCCCGCCCGAAGGCGAGCAGCCGCCGGTGCAGGTCGGCGCCGCGCGCGGCCGCGCGCCGCTGCAGGCACGCGCGCTCGACGGGGCCGCGGCGGCGCAGCAGGGCCAGGGCGACGGCAGCACCAAGATCGCGCCCAAGGCACTGCGCCTGCCTTACTCCGAGGCGAACCTCGCGTTGCTCTCGAAAGGCGATGCGGACGCCATCGCGCCCGCGGCGTCCAAGCCGGTGGCCGTGGCGAGCGCGCCGGCGAAGCCCGAGCCGCCCAAGGTCGCCGCGGTGGACCGGGATCCCGAATCGCTCGACTTCATCTGGCCGGCGCGGGGCAGCCTGCTGGCGAAATTCGCCGAGCCCGGCAGCAAGGGCGTGGACATCGGCGGCAAGCCGGGCGATCCGGTGGTCGCGGCCGCCGCCGGGCAGGTGCTGTACACGGGCACCGGCATTCGCGGCTTCGGCAAGCTGATCGTCATCCGCCACGACAGCGGCTTCAGCAGCGTGTATGCGCACAATCGGGAGATCCTGGTGAAGGAGGGCCAGACGGTGTCGCGCGGCCAGCGCATTGCGGAGATGGGCGACAGCGACGCCGACCGGCCGAAGCTGCACTTCGAGATCCGCAAGTCGGGCAAGCCCGTCGACCCGCTGCGCTACCTGCCGGAAGACCGCCC
>JAOUGZ010000303.1 GCA_029865405.1 Betaproteobacteria bacterium | reverse complement strand
GAACGTGAACTGCTCCATCGTATTCCCGTTGCGATCGAACGTCCGCGCCTTGAGCAGCATGCCGCTGCGCGTGTCCGCCCACAGCTTGTAGCCGTAGCGCAGGTCGTCCTTGGGCGTGAGCAGGACTGCCTGGCAATCGTAGCCCGCAATGCGCCGCGTCTCGCCCAGGGTGATCTCATAGTGCTCCGCCAAACTGCCCACCTGTTCGGGCAGAACCGCCGGAAAGGCGCGCGTGTCGCTGCGCCGATCCACTTTCACCGTGCGGCTTTCCGGCAGATAGCAGCGGATCTCGTCGCGGGTACGCAGGATCTCCCGCGGCGTGCCATCCAGCACCTCCAGCTTCTCCGTGCCGCCGGAGGGGCCCGCGAGGCGGGCAATGCGCGACGTCTCGGTGCGATCGCCCTGCTGATACACGAACGTGCCGGTATACGAAAGCTTCTCGGTCGCGCGATAGATTTTGCGCAGCCAGTCGAGGGCCTCGGGCGTGGTTTGTGCCTGCGCCCACCCGGCGACCATGCACAGCAACAGGGCGCCGAGAACGCGGTTCACGGTTTAGCCGGGGCCGATTCGGCGGACACCGAGCGCACGTAGGGCGCCACGCCCTGCAGGGAATTGCGCGGCGAAAAGGCCTGGTGCGCGATCAGGTAGTCGCGCGTCGCCGCCGTCATCGGCAGGCGCACGGGTGCGTCCTTCGCGGCGTGCCCCAGCACCACTGCGGGCGCTGTCCGCGGCGCCTGGGCAGTCGGCGCCAGCAGGGGCCCCGCCGTTTCCTGCGGCGCGAATGCCATCCAGCCGACCAGCGCCACGGCCGCCACGCTCGCCGCCAGCGCGGACGGAACGAACCACCGCGCTCGCACCGGCTGCGCCACCTGCGCCGGCAACGGTCCGACCAGGACCGGCTCCTCCGCGAGGCGTGCCACCACGCGGTGCAGGCAATCACTGGCGAGCAGGGCGCGCCCCTGCAAGGCGTCGCTGATCAGGTGATAGGTGCGCCAGGTGGCGAAGGCATCAACATCCTTGTCCAGTGCGGCCAGCGGCTCGTTCAACTCGTGTGCGTCGAGCTCGCCGTCCATCAACGCAGAAATCTTGGCTTTCATAGCGCTACCACCTCTGGTCCTTGTGCGTGTCGAGCAGCGGCCGCAGTCGTTCCGCAATCGCCTCGCGCGCCCTGAAGATCCGCGATCGCACCGTGCCGATGGGGCAATCCATGATGCGGGCGATGTCCTCGTAGCTCATGCCCTCGATTTCGCGCAGCTGAATCGCAGTGCGCAGCTCCTCGGGCAGCTGGTCGATCGTCGCATTCACAGTCTGTGCAATCTCCTTGGACAGCAGCATACTTTCCGGCGTGTTGATGTCCCGCAGCTGCTCGCCGTCCTCAAAACCCTCGGCGTCCTCCGCCTCCACGTCCGTGGAGGTCGGCGCCCGCCGCCCCAGCGCCATCAAGTAATTCTTGGCGGTGTTGATGCCAATCCGGTACAGCCACGTATAGAACGCGCTGTCGCCGCGAAACGCCGGAAGCGCCCGGTACGCCTTGATGAACGCCTCCTGCGTCACATCCTCCACCTCGGCCGGATCGCGAATGAACCGCGCCAGCAGGCGGCCGAGCTTGCGCTGGTACTTCTCCACCAGCAGCTCGAAGGCGCGTTTGTCACCCCGTTGCGCCCGCGCCACCAGCTGACGGTCGACGTCGCGCTCAGTCATCGCCGCGCACGCCTTCTGCCGCCTCTCGGCCCGGGGCAGCATACCCACCCCGCCCCCGGATGCAACGCCTCTGAGCGACAGACAAGGCTTGCAGGAAATAGTTCGCCCGCATCCGCGGCGTCGTCAGGATGAGTTCCGCATGCGCGTCGCTGCCGGCACCCTGCCCCATAGTGCCCAAAGCTTCAATGCGCGGAACTCGGCGGGCGACAGCATGTCGCGCACCACGAGCAGCGTGCGGCGCGATACGCTCCCCAAGGGCAGGGACACCCACCAGGGGCCGACATGCCGCCGCGGCCCCACGCGCACCGGGACGCATCGGCCGTCTCCCAGTTCCAGCGTCGCGGCGCCCTCGCCCCCAAGCTGCACCGCGCGCACCGAGCCGCGCGCACGCAGCAGTGCCCGGTCCCAAGCCGTGGCCGCGCCCAGAGCCAGCACCAGCAGCGCAAGGGCTATCCCGGCGGACCCGGGCGCGATCAGCACGAGGCAGATCGCGGCCGTAACGTGCACCAGCGCCAGGACGACTGCCAGCGCGCTGGACGCACGCAACACCAGACGCACCGGCGCCATGGCGTTCAGACGCGCGCGAACACCAGCGTGCCGTTAGTGCCGCCAAAGCCGAAGTTGTTCTTGACCGCGTGCTGGATCTTCAGGTCCCGGGCCGTATTGGCGCAGTAGTCCAGGTCGCACGCCGGGTCCTGGTTGAAGATATTGATGGTGGGCGGCGAGATCTGCTTGTGTACCGCGAGGGCGGTGAACACCGACTCGATGCCGCCGGCACCCCCGAGAAGGTGCCCGGTCATGGACTTCGTGGAGTTCACGACCAGCTTGCCGGCATGGGTGCCGAATGCCATCTTCACCGCCTCGGTCTCGTTCTTGTCCCCCAGCGGCGTGGACGTGCCGTGGGCATTGAGATATTGAACCTGATCCGCGGCGATGCGCGCATTGGCGAGCGCCGCCCGCATGCAGCGCCTGGGCCCATCCAGGTTCGGCGCCGTCATGTGGAACGCGTCCCCGCTCATGCCGAAGCCCGTCAACTCGCAGTAGATGCGCGCACCTCGCGCTTTGGCCTGCTCCATTTCCTCCAGGACGAGAACGCCGCCGCCTTCGCCCAGCACGAAGCCATCGCGGTCCCGGTCCCAGGGACGGCTCGCGGTTGCCGGATCATCGTTGCGCGTGGAAAGCGCCCGCGCGGCGGCAAAGCCGCCGACGCCCAGGGGCGAGATCGTCGCCTCGGCGCCGCCCGCCACCATCACGTCGGCATCGCCGTACTCGATCGTACGCGCGGCCAGGCCGAGCGCATGCAGCCCCGTGGTGCAGGCCGTCACCACGGCGAGGTTGGGACCCTTCATGCCGTACAGGATCGACAGGTGCCCCGAGATCATGTTGATGATCGACGCGGGGACGAAAAAGGGCGAGATGCGCCGCGGGCCGCGCTGCGTCAGCTCGGTGTGCGTTTCCTCGATGCGCGGCAGGCCGCCGATCCCGGAGCCGATGTTGACGCCGATGCGCTCGGCATTGCCCTCGGTGACCTGCAGCCCGCAATCCTTCCAGGCCTGGATTGCCGCCGCCAGCCCATAGTGGATGAATACATCCATGTGGCGCGCCTCTTTCGGGGGCAGGTAGGCAGACGCGTCGAACCCCTTCACCTCGCCCGCGATGCGGCAGGCGAAGGCACTTGCGTCAAAGCGCGTGATGGGGCCGATTCCGGGCTTGCCCGCAACCAGGTTCCCCCAGGCCTCCTCTACGGAATTGCCGACCGGGCAGACGATACCGAGGCCGGTAACCGCGACTCTGCGGCGCGACACTGAGGCGCGGCGCTACGACTTGGAATGCGACTTTACGAAATCAATGGCCTGCTGCACGGTAGTGATCTTCTCGGCTTCCTCGTCGGGAATTTCGGTCTCGAACTCCTCTTCCAGGGCCATCACCAGCTCCACGGTGTCCAGGGAGTCGGCGCCCAGGTCATCGACGAACGACGACTCGTTCTTGATCTCCGACTCGTTCACCCCGAGCTGCTCGGCGATGATCTTCCTGACGCGTTGTTCGACGTTCTCCATATTCTGCTCCTTCCCTGTTGGGGCCAAGCGGCGGCCCGGATTTTACCAAATTGGCGTCGCCGCCCTCACCCCATGTACATGCCGCCGTTGACGTGCAGCACGCATCCGGTGATGTAGCCGGCCGCAGGCGACGCCAGATAGGCGACCGCGGCGGCGACGTCCGCGGACTCGCCGAGGCGGCCGAGCGGAATCTGCGCCAGCAACGCGCTGCGTTGTGCTTCGGTCAGTGCGCGCGTCATGTCGGTGTCGATGAACCCGGGCGCGACGCAGTTCACCGTGATGCCGCGGCTGCCCAGCTCCCGCGCCAGCGACTTGGTGAGACCCACCACGCCCGCCTTAGCGGCCGCGTAGTTCGCCTGCCCGGCGTTGCCCGAGGCGCCGACGACCGACGTGATATTGACGATGCGCCCCCAGCGCGCCTTCATCATGCCGCGCATCACGGCGCGCGAGAGCCGGAATACCGCCTTCAGGTTGGTGTCGAGGACGTCATCCCACTCGGCATCCTTCATGCGCAACGCAAGATTGTCGCGAGTGATGCCGGCATTGTTCACCAGGATCGCGACATCGCCCAGCGCCTTCTGCAGGTCCGCAACGAGAGCGTCGCCCTGCGTCGCGTCGCGCACGTTCAGCACGCGGCCCGCGCCCTTGGCGCCGGCCTCAGCGAGGGATTGCGCGATGCCGGTGGCGCCCGCCTCCGTGGTGGCGGTACCCACGACCGTGGCACCCTGGCGCGCCAGCTCGAGCGCTATTCCGCGACCGATGCCGCGCGATGCGCCAGTCA
>JAOUGZ010000302.1 GCA_029865405.1 Betaproteobacteria bacterium | reverse complement strand
AAGCTCGAGAGCCAGCGCGAGCAGTACGTGAAGCAGTTCCGCGAAGCCATGGGCAAGCGCGAGCGCGCGCAGATCGCGGTGGTCAGCGCGCAGATCGCCCAGGCCGAAGCGCAGCTCGCGCTCGTCAACGAGCACCTGGCGCGCACGGCGCTCGCGGCGCCCTTCGACGGGCTGATCGTGAGCGGCGACCTGTCGCAGCGCCTGGGCGCGCCCGTGGAGCGCGGCCAGGTGCTGTTCGAGATCGCGCCGCTCGAGGATTACCGGGTGGTCCTGCACGTGGACGAGCGCGACATCGCCCACGTCGCAAGCGGGCAGCGCGGCGAGTTGACCGTGACGTCCATGCCCGGCGAGCGGTTCCCGTTCGTCGTGCGCAGCGTCACGCCGGTCAATACCGCCAAGGAGGGGCGCAATCTCTTTCGCGTCGAGGCGATGCTCGAACAGAAAGGCGAGTCGCGCCTGCGGCCGGGCATGGAGGGCGTCGGCAAGATCGCCATCGACGAGCGCAAGCTGGTCTGGATCTGGACGCACGGGCTCACCGACTGGGTGCGGCTGTGGATCTGGTCGCACCTGCCCTGAGCGGCGGGTCCTAGGCGCGGCCGATGTCGTTCGACCTGCTCAGTCCTTCCTGGTACCGCGTGGCGGAGCTGCGGCCGCGGCTGCGCAGCCACGTGCGCATCCACCGCCACCATTACCGCGGCGAGCTGTGGTACGTGCTGGAAGACCGGGTGTCGCGCCGCATGCACCGCTTCAATCCCGTGGCCCACTACGTGATCGGCCTGATGGACGGGCGGCGCACGGTGCAGGAGATCTGGGACGCCGCCATCGACCGCTTCGGCGACGATGCGCCGACGCAGGACGAGACCATCCGGTTGCTCGGGCAGCTGCATGCGGCCGAGGTGCTGCAATCGGAGGTCACCCCCGACGTGGCCGAGCTGCTGCGCCGCTCGCGCAAGGGCAAGCCCAAACTCTGGCTGCAGAACCTGCGCTCGCCGCTGGCGGTGCGCATCCCGCTGTTCGATCCAGACCGTTTGCTCGAGCGCTGGCAGGCCTGGTACCGGCCGCTGTTCGGCTGGGGCGGCTTCATCCTCTGGTGCCTGGTGGTCGGCTGGGGGGTCTACGCGGCCGCGGCGCACTGGGACGCGCTCACCGAGGACTTCTCGGACCGCGTGCTGGCGCCGCAGAACCTGCTGCTCATGTGGCTGCTGTTCCCGGTGCTCAAGCTCGCCCACGAGTTCGGCCACGCCTGCGCCACCAAGGCCTGGGGCGGCGAGGTGCACGAGATGGGGATCATGTTCCTGGTGCTGATGCCGATACCGTACATGGACGCCTCCGCGGCGAGCGCGTTCCGCAAGACGCGCCGCCGGGTGGTGGTCGGCGCTGCCGGCATGCTCATCGAGGTGCTCATCGCCTCGCTCGCGCTTTTCCTCTGGCTCGAGGTGCAGCCGGGCCTGTTCCGCGCCGTGCTGTACAACATCATGCTGATCGCCGGGATCTCGACGGTGCTGTTCAACGCCAACCCGCTGCTGCGGTTCGACGGCTACTACATCCTGGGCGATGTCCTGCAGATCCAGAACCTGCGCCAGCGCGGGCAGCAGTACCTCACCTACCTTGCCGAGTCCAGGCTGTTCGGCCTGAAGCTGCCCGAGTTCGACGCCACCCGCTCGGAAAAGCGCTGGTTCGTGTTCTTCACCGTCGCCTCGTACCTGTATCGCCTGTTCATCATGCTGGTGATCGCCATCTTCATCGCCAGCGAGTACATGATCGTCGGCGTGCTGCTGGCGCTCTGGGCGCTCGCCACGGCGTTCGTCTACCCGGTCATCAAGGGCGTCGGCTATTTGCTGTTCCACGCCAAGCTGCGGCGCAACCGCGTGCGCGCCGTCGTCAGTACCACGGCGATCGTCGGCGCGCTCGGCGCGCTGCTCTTTGCGCTGCCGGTGCCGTACTGGACGCGCGCCGAGGGCGTGATCTGGGTGCCGAACGATGCGCAGGTGCGCGCGGGCGCGGACGGGTTCGTGCGCCGCGTCATCGCGGAGCCGGGCGCCGTCGTGTCCCGCGGCAGCCCGCTCGTCGAGGCCGAGAACCCGGAGCTCCTGCCCAGGATCCGCGTTCTCGAGGCGCAGCTGCGACTGCTGGAAGTGCGCGCGCAGGCGCAGCGCGTCGACGATCGCGTGCGCTACGGGCTGACGCTCGAGGAAATCGCGGCCACCCGCCAGGAGCTCGAGCACACGCGCCGCCTGCACCAGGATCTGACCGTGCTCAGCCCGACCCGGGGCACGTTCGTGCTGTCGCTGCCGCCGCAGGACCTGCCCGAGCGCTACCTGCGCAAGGGGCAGGAGATCGGCTACGTGGTGCCGGCCGAGACCGTGACGGCGCGCGTGCTCGTTTCGCAGGACGACATCGATCTCGTCAGGAAGGACACCGGGGCGGTGCGCGTCAAGCTGGCCGGACGGCTGTATGAAACGTTCCGCGCCGAGGTGCGGCGCGAGGTGCCGGCGGCGAGCAGGCAGCTGAGCAATCTCGCCATGTCGAGCCTGGGCGGCGGCCCCGCGCCGCTCGACCCGCAGGATGCCAAGGAACCGAAGACGCTCAACACCTGGTTCGAATTCGAGCTCGCGCTGCCGGCGACGCACGCCTTCGTGCTGGGCGAGCACGTCTACGCACGCTTCGAGCACGGCGCCGAGCCGGTGGCCTGGCGCATCTACCGCTCGATCCGGCAGCTCTTCCTCAGGCAGTTCTCGGTCTGATGGCCACGGCGACCTCGTCGCTCATCGGTTCGACGTATCCCGAGCGCGACGAGGCGCGCGAGGGAAAGCTCGAGCGCTTTGTCACGCGCCTGCGCTATTTCACCGGCGGCGTGCGCGTTGGCGAGCGGCAGCTCGCACGCATCGTCGCGGCGACGGCGCAGGCCGCGATCGAGCTGGGCAATCCGTCGGACGCGGAGCTGCGCGAGCGCGCGACGGCGCTGCGCGCGCAGCTCAAGCGCGTGGGGTGCGCCGACCTGGCGCTTGCCGCGCGCGCGTTTGCACTGGTACGCGAGGCGGCCACGCGCACCATCGGCATGCGCCACTTCGACGTGCAGCTGATCGGCGGCTGGGCGATGCTGAATGGCATGCTCGCCGAAATGGCGACCGGGGAGGGCAAGACCCTCGTCGCGACGCTGACCGCCGCCACCGCGGCGCTCGCCGGGCGCGCGGTGCACGTGGTCACGGTGAACGACTACCTTGCCGAGCGCGATGCGCAATGGATGCGCCCGGTCTACGAGGCGCTGGGCATCACGGTGGGATGCGTCAAGCAGGGCATGGATCCGGAGGCGCGCCGCGCCGCGTATCGCTGCGAGGTCGCGTATTGCTGCAACAAGGAAATCGCGTTCGATTACCTGCGCGACCGTCGCGTGCTCGGCGGCAAGCCGCGCGCGATCGCGATGAAGGTGGACGCCCTCGATGGCGCCGGCGTCGCGTCGCGCCTGCTGTTGCGCGGCCTGCAGTTCGCGATCGTGGACGAGGCCGACAGCGTGCTGGTGGACGAGGCGCGCACGCCGCTGATCCTTTCGGCCGAGGCCGATCACAGCCAGGAAGAGACGCTGCACGCGCAGGCGCTCGGGCTCGCGCGCCAGCTGGGCGAGGACGACTATCGCCTCGGCGAGACCGGCATCGAGATCACCGAGCGGGGATTGGACCGGCTCGACGCGCTGGGGGAGTCACTGAGCGGCGTGTGGCGCGGGCCGCGCCGGCGCGAGCAGCTGGTGCGCCAGGCGCTCAGCGCGCTGCACGCGTTCCAGCGCGACAAGCACTACCTCGTGCGCGACGGCAAGGTCGTCATCATCGACGAAAACACCGGACGCCTGATGCCGGACCGCTCCTGGGAGCAGGGCCTGCACCAGCTGATCGAGCTGAAGGAGGGCTGCGAAGTCACCGGGCGGCGCGAGACGCTCGCCCGCATCAGCTACCAGCGCTTCTTCAGGCGCTACGTGCACCTCTGCGGCATGACGGGCACCGCGAGCGAGGTGGCGAGCGAGCTATGGGCGGTATACCGGCTGCGCGTGGC
Source organism: Betaproteobacteria bacterium (assembly GCA_029865405.1). The sequence continues at coordinate 496 of JAOUGZ010000302.1, read as the reverse complement.
GACCATCCCCACGCACCGGCCCGGGCGCCGGGTGCGCCAGGCCGATCGCGTGTACGGCAGCTCCGAGCTCAAGTGGCGCGCCGTGGTGGCGGCCATCGACGAGCTGCGGCGCGCCGGGCGCCCGGTGCTCGTCGGCACGCGCTCGGTGGCGGCTTCGGAAACGCTCGCCGAGCACCTGGATCGCGCCGCGATCCCCTACCGACTGCTCAACGCGCGCCAGGACCGCGACGAGGCGGAGATCATCGCGCAGGCCGGCGCGCCCGGCTGCGTGACGGTGGCCACCAACATGGCGGGACGCGGCACCGACATCAAGCTCGCGCCGGGCGTCGCCGAGCGCGGCGGGCTGCACGTCATCGCCACCGAGCTGAACGACTCGGCGCGCATCGACCGGCAGCTCTTTGGCCGTTGCGCGCGCCAGGGGGACCTGGGCAGCTGCCAGGCGATCCTGGCCATCGAGGAGGACCTGGTCGCCTCGTTCCTTCCTGCGGCGGCGCGC
>JAOUGZ010000301.1 GCA_029865405.1 Betaproteobacteria bacterium | reverse complement strand
CGAGGCCGCGCGCGGCCGGCCGCTCGCCGTGTTCCTCGACTACGACGGCACGCTCACGCCGATCGTCGAGCGTCCGGAGGATGCGGTGCTCGACGAAGCGACACGCGGGGTGCTGCGCCGCCTCGCCGGGCGCCACGCGGTCGCCGTGGTGAGCGGGCGCGACCTGCAAGACGTGCGCGCGCGCGTCGGCATCGAGGGGCTCACCTACGCCGGCTGCCACGGCTTCGAGATCGCCGGGCCGCGCGGCAACCGCGTGCACGGCGCCGCCGCCGCGGCGGCGCCGCAGCTCGCCGCCGCGGCCGACCAGGTGGCGCGCGACACGCACGACCTCCCCGGGGTGCAGCTCGAGCGCAAGCGCTTCACGCTCGCCGTGCACTACCGGCGCGCGCGCGAGTCCGACGTGCACGCCGTGCGCGCGGCCGTGGCACGCGCACAGGCGCGCCACCCCGCGCTGCGCGTCACCTCGGGCAAGAAGGTGTTCGAGCTGCAGCCCGACGTCGACTGGGACAAGGGGCGCGCGGTGCTCTGGCTGATCGAGACCCTGGAACTGCAGGACGCGCTGCCCGTGTACATCGGCGACGACGTCACCGACGAGGACGCGTTCCGCGCGCTCGGCGACCGCGGCATCGGCATCGTCGTGCTCGACGCGCCGCGCGACAGCGCCGCGCGCTACGTGCTGCCCGACACTGCGGCGGTGCGCGACCTGCTCGCGGCGCTGGCGTGAGCTGGAGCCTCGACTACCGCGAGTTCAAGCCCGAGGAAGAGCGCCTGCGCGAGGCGCTGTGCACGCTCGGCAACGGCTACTTCGCCACGCGCGGCGCGGCGCCCGAGGCGAGCGCGGGCGAATTCCACTACCCCGGCACCTACCTGGCCGGCGGCTACGACCGCCAGGCGACCGAGATCGCCGGGCGCAGGATCGAGAACGAGGACCTGGTCAACCTGCCGAACTGGCTCGCGCTCGCGTTCCGCATCGAGGGCGCGGACTGGTTCGACCTGAAGGCGGTCGAGATCCTGGAATTCCGCCAGGTGCTCGATCTCGCCGGCGGCCTGCTCGCGCGCACGGTCGCGTTCCGCGACGCCGCGGGCCGGCGCACGCGCCTAGTGCAGCGGCGCCTGGTGCACATGGGCGAGCTGCACCTCGCCGCCCTGGAAACGGTGCTCACCGCGGAGAACTGGAGCGGGTCGCTGGAAGTGCGCAGCGCGCTCGATGGCCGCGTGGAGAACGCCGGCGTGGCGCGCTACCGCGAGCTCGCGCGGCGCCACCTCGAGCCGCTCGAAGCGCGCACCGTGGGCGAAGACACGGTGTTCCTGAAGATGCGCACGCTGCAGTCGCGGCTGGAAGTCGCGCTCGCCGCGCGCACGCGGATCGAGGCGCGCCGGGCGGCGAAGCTGCGCTACGTCGGCGAGGCGGACCGCGCCACGCAGAGCTTCCACGTCGAGCTGGCGCAGGGCGAGCGGCTGCGCATCGAGAAGGTGGTGGCGCTCTACACGTCGCGCGACCGCGCCATCGCCGAATGCGGCGAGGCGGCGCTCGCGCTCGCCGCACGCGCGCCGGATTTCGCCGCGCTGGCGGCGAGCCAGGCGCTCGCCTGGGGCCACCTGTGGGCGCGCTTCGACATCGGGCTGGATTGCGGCGACGAGCGCACGCCGCTCATCCTGCGGCTGCACCTGTTCCACCTGCTGCAGACCGCTTCCCCGGGCAGCATCGCGCTCGACGCCGGCGTGCCGGCGCGCGGCCTGCACGGCGAGGCCTACCGCGGCCACGTCTTCTGGGACGAGCTGTTCATCTTCCCGCTGCTCAACCTGCGCCTGCCCGAGATCACGCGCGCGCTGCTGCTGTACCGCTACTTCCGGCTGCCCGCGGCGCGCGAGAACGCGCGCGCCGAGGGCCAGCGCGGCGCCATGTATCCCTGGCAGAGCGGCTCGAGCGGGCGCGAGGAAAGCCAGGTGCTGCACCTCAACCCGCGCTCGGGCCGCTGGGTTGCCGACGACACCTACCTGCAGCGCCACGTCAACGCGGCGATCGCCTACAACGTGTGGCAGTACTACCAGGTGACGCGCGACCTGGAGTTCCTCGCCTTCTACGGCGCCGAGATGTTCCTCGAGATCGCGCGCTTCTGGGGCAGCTTCGCCACCTTCAACGAAACGCACCAGCGCTACGAGATCCTCGGCGTGGTCGGCCCGGACGAGTTCCACACCGCGGTCCCCGGGCGCGAGCGCCCGGGCCTGGACAACCACGCCTACACCAGCGTCATGGCCGCGTGGGTGCTGGCGCGCGCCTTCGACGTGCTCGCGGCGCTGCCCGAGGAGCGCCGGCGCGAGCTGCGCGAGACGCTCGCCCTGGGCGACGAGGAGCTCGCGCGCTGGGACGACGCCAGCCGCCGCATGCGCCTCGCCTTCCACGATGGGGGCATCATCAGCCAGTACGAGGGCTACGAGCGCCTCGCCGAGCTCGACTGGGCGCGCTACCGCGCCCAGTACCGCGATTTCTCGCGCCTGGACCGCGTGCTCGAGGCCGAGGGTGACGACGTCAACCGCTACAAGGCGTCCAAGCAGGCCGACGTGCTGATGCTCTTTTACCTGTTCTCCGCCGAGGAGCTGGAAGAAGTCTTCGGCCGGCTCGGCTACCCCTTCCCCGCCGACACCATCCCGAAGAACGTCGCCTACTACGCGGCGCGCACGACGCACGGCTCGACGCTCTCGCGCGTGGTCGACTCCTGGGTGCTGGCGCGCTCCGACCGCCCGGGTTCCTGGCGCCAGTTCCTCGAGGCGCTGGAAAGCGACGTCGGCGACATCCAGGGCGGCACCACCGCGGAGGGCATCCACCTCGGCGCCATGGCGGGCACCGTCGACCTGGTGCAGCGCGGCTATACCGGCCTCGAGGCGCGCGGCGACGTGCTGTGGCTCAATCCGCGGCTGCCCGCGGAGCTCGGCTGCCTGCGCCTGTCCTTGCGCTACCGCAGCCTGACGCTCGACCTCGAGGTGCGGCAGGACGCGCTCGAGGTGCATGCGCGCGCCTCGAACGCCGCGCCCATCGCGCTCGGCGTCGTCGATACGGTGCACACCCTGGCGGCGGGCGAAAAGCGCCGCTTCGCGCTGAAGAAAGCCGCCTAGCGCGGCGCGCGCTTCTCGCCCTCGCGCATGCGGCCCCAGCGCAGCCCCTCGGCGAGCTGCCCGAGCTCGGCCGACATGATGCGCAGCACGTCGTCCAGCGTGACGATGCCCTTGAGGGCGCCGTCCGGCGCCACCACCGGCAGGCGCCGCACGGCACGCTCGGACATGCGCTGCACGACCTCGAACAGGCCCTCGTCCTCGCGCGCCACCGCGGGCTGCGTCGACATGGCGTCGGCGACGCGGATCCCCTCGGGCCGCGCGCCCGGCACCGCGACCACGGCGACGACGATGTCGCGATCGGTGAGGATGCCGACCGGCCGCGCGACGCCTTCCTTCCTTTCGACGACGACGAGCGCGCCGACGTGCCGGTCGCGCATCAGCAGCGCGGCTTCGCGCAACGACATCGCGGGCTCGGCCAGCACCACCTGGGGGCTGCAGAAGTCGCGCACCCTCATGTCACCGGCTCCAGCTGACCCGCAACAGGTTGTCGGCCTTGTGGTAGCGGTAGGCGAGCTCGCCCTTGTACGCGTGCTGCAGCGCATCGCCGATGCGCCGCGCGAGGTGCAATCCCGTGGTGGTCACCAGGACGCCCTTGCCGTCGGCCTGGATGGCCATGATGCGCTCCAGCGGATGGCCGCGCTTTTCCGCCGCCTCGCAGCGGCGCACCCGGCGCAGCACTTCATCGCGGTGCGCGGCGAGGAATTCGCCCTGCAGCGAGACCCTGCCGGCCGGGAAGCGGTCGCGCATGCGCTTGCACGCCGGGCAGCGGCCGGCGTGCGCGCCCGCGGGCGCTGCGGCCCAGCTCCAGCGCCCCCGGCGCCAGAGCGCGCCGCAGTCCTTGCACTGCGTGGGCTCGGGGAGCTTCCTCTTCGATTTGTAGGTGTCGTGCACGAACTCCTGCAGCAACTGCTCCTGCCGATGACCCTGGACGTGCCGCCGTTGCGCTTTCATGAGTGCAGGTTACGCCCGCGATCGCGGCGCCACTTGACCTCGATCAAGCGGCGCGCAGGCCCACCTCTTACTGTGGAATCCGACAAGGAGGTTGCATGGCGCTGAACCGCAGGGACCTGATCGGGCTGGCGCGAGCCATCGAGGAGCGCCGCGAAGCCCTCGCGGGCGAGATCCGGCGCGAGGTGGCGCGGGCGCGCAACGAACCGTTCGAGGAAGTCGCGGGGGCGGTGCACGACACGGGGGATGAGGCGCTCGCCGACCTGGTTGCCGACATCGACAACGCGGAGGTGACGCGCGATCTTGCCGAGCTGCGCGAGCTGGACACCGCGCGCGGGCGCATCGCGGACGGCTCCTACGGCGTGTGCACCGACTGCGGTGGCGACATTCCGGTGGCGCGCCTGCACGCGCAGCTCGGGGCGCTGCGCTGCGTCGCCTGCCAGGAGCGCCACGAAAAAACCCATGCCGGCGCAGGCCGGCCGACG
>JAOUGZ010000300.1 GCA_029865405.1 Betaproteobacteria bacterium | reverse complement strand
CGGCTACACGGCGGAAGCCCGCGCAGGCGACCTGCTCCTTGGCCTGGGCGTCCCCACGAGCCAGCACGACGGCCCGATGAGCGCGGTCGCCCCGGGCTGGAAAGTCAGGGTCCTTCTCGCGCAGGCGCTCTTCGGCGACCCGGACATCCTCTTGCTCGATGAGCCGACCAACAACCTCGACATCAACAGCATCCGCTGGCTGGAAGACGTGCTCAACCGCAAAACCAGCACGATGGTGATCATCTCGCACGACCGGCACTTCCTCTCCAGCGTCTGCACGCACATGGCGGACGTGGACTACGGCCAGATCCGCATCTACGCCGGCAACTACGACGACTACATGGAAGCCTCCACCCTGGCCAAGCAGCAGCTGGAAAAGGACAACGCCAAGGCGAAGGACCGCATCGCCGACCTGGAAGACTTCGTGCGGCGCTTCCGTGCCCACAAGGCGAAGGCGCGGCAGGCCACCTCGAGAAGGAAGATGATCGAGAAGCTGAAGGTCGAGGACGTGAAGCCCTCCAGCCGCCAGTACCCGTTCATCCGCTTTCTCGTCGACCCGAAGGAGAAGCTCCACCGCCTGGCGCTGGAGGCCAAAGGCCTCGCCAAGGGCTACGAGAAGGGCAAGCCCTTGTTCAGGAACCTCGACCTCACCCTCGAGGCGGGCGAGAAGGTGGCGATCATCGGCCCGAACGGCGTCGGCAAGACCACGCTCCTGCGCTGCCTCGAAGGCAGCCTGAAGCCCGACCAGGGCACGGTGAAGTGGGCCGAGAAGGCCAACAAGGGCTACTGGCCGCAGGACCCGGCGGACGAATTCAAGGGCGACGAATCGCTCTCGGACTGGATGGGCCGCTGGAGGAGGAAAGACAAGGCCCAGGACGAGCTCATCGTGCGCGCGACGCTCGGCCAGCTCCTTTTTTCCGGCGACGACCAGAAGAAATCCTTGAAGGTCATCTCCGGCGGCGAAGCGCAGCGGATGCTCATCGGCCGCCTGATCCTCGGCATGCCGAACGTCATGCTGCTCGACGAGCCCACCAACCACCTCGACATGGAATCGATCGAGTCGCTGAACGGCGCGCTCGACCGGTACACGGGCACGCTCGTCTTCGTCTCGCACGATCGCGAGTTCGTGTCCTCCCTCGCCACGCGCATCCTCGAACTGAAGCCCGGCGGCGAAGTCATCGACTTCAAGGGCAGCTACGAGGATTACCTCGCCGGCCAGGGCGCGGAGCTGCAAGCCGCCTAGAGCGCCTGCTCCGGCGTCCCGATGACAGCGGCTAGCGCGGACTGAAGGTCCGCGCGAAAAAGACCGGCGCGCGCGGATTCCTGAGACGGTACATCTGCGCCGGTCGGTTGGGGCCGCGCCGGATTCTGCCCACGGGTCGCACCAGGTCGGCCGCCAGGACACGGGTGCGGAAGGCGCTCTTTTCCAGCGCGCGGCCCAGGACGACCTCGTAGGTGCGCTGCAGCTCCGTGAGCGTGAATTCCCGAGGCAGGGTGAAAGCGGGCAGGGAGGTGTACTCGACCTTGTTGCGCAGGCGGGAAATCGCCGCGGCCAGGATCTGCGCGTGGTCGAAGGCGAGGCGCACCGCGACGCTCGACCCGCTGACGGGGAACCAGCGTGCGTCGGGCGCATTGCCGCCCGGCTTCAGCGCGGGCGCCCCGCGGGAGACGAGGGCGAAGTAGGCGTGGGTTGCCGACCATCCGCGCGGATCGCGCTTGGCGCTGCCCCAGCTGCCAAGCTGCTCGAGGTAGGGACTTTCGATGCCGGCCTTTTCCTTCAGCTTGCGCAACGCGCAGTGCTCCAGGTCGACGTCGCGCTCCGTGTCGACGAATCCTCCCGGCAGCGCCCACAGCCCGGGAAAAGGCTCGTCCGCGGTGGCGGGGCGCTGCACCAGCAGCACCCGCAGGGCGTCGTCGGTGACGGTGAAGATCGCCAGGTCGACCGTGGCGAGCGGGCGGGCGATTCCTGCAAGTGGCTGTTTTGCCATGGCTTCACAATCCTTTGAGGGCGCGTCGTTGACAGTCTAAGCGTCTTAGTGGTACTGTGCAACTAACTTAGTGTGTTAGACACACTAAGTAGCCAAGGAGAACACCATGCTAGGCATCCGCTTCGTCAAGACCCAGCCCACCACCTATCTGATGCAATTCCGGGGCGGCAAGGTCGTGCGGGAAGGCCCCGGCCTGTCCTTCTTCTACTACGCCCCCACCAGCTCGCTGGTGGCGGTTCCCGTCGCGAGCAAGGACCAGGGCTTCATCTTCGAGCAGGTGACCGCCGACTTCCAGGCGGTGACCGTGCAGGGGCAGGTCGCGTACCGCGTCGCCGAGCCCCGCAAGCTGGCGGGCATGCTGAACTTCGCGCTGCGCCCCGATGCCCGCGGCTACGAGTCCGACGATCCGGAGAAGCTGCCGCAGCGCGTGATCAACGTCGTCGAGGTGCTGTCCAAGCAGATCGTGAAGGACCTGCCGCTCAAGCAGGCGCTGCGCGCAGCCGACAGCACGGCCGAGCGGGTGACGGCCGGCCTCAAGGTCCATCCCGAGATCGTGTCCTTCGGGCTCGAAATCCTCGGCGTGGCGATCCTCGCCATCAAGCCGACGCCGGAGACGGCGCGTGCGCTGGAAGCCGAAGCGCGCGAAGCGCTGCTGAAGGCCGCGGACGACGCCGTGTACCTGCGGCGCAGCGCCGCCGTGGACAACGAGCGCGCGATCCGCGAAGGCGAGCTCGACACGGAGATCGCCGTAGGGCAGAAGAAGAACGAATTCCGCCACGCGGAGATGGCGGCCAGCGTCGCGCTCGAGGAAAAGCGCAAGGAGTTCGTCGCCCGCAACGCGCACAACACGCGCACGCTCGCCGAGGCCGAGGCGCACCGGCTGGGCGCCGTCATGCAGGCGCTGGAAAGCGCCGACCCGCGCATCGTCCAGGCGCTGGCGGCGGCCGGCATGCAGCCCAATCAGCTCATCGCGCAGGCGTTCGGCGGCATCGCCGAGAAAGCCGAACGCATCGGCCAGCTCAACGTCTCGCCCGAGCTGCTGCAGTCGCTGCTCGCGGTCGCGGCGCCGGCCGCGCCGCGCAAGGGGTGAGCCGGGGAGGGCGCGTGAACCCGGTCCTCGAGCGCAAGGTGGTGCTGGTGACGCGCAGGACGCGGCTCGAGGAGCTGCTGGCGCGCCACCACACCGCCGCCCAGGCGAAATTCTACGTCGAGCACCTGGGCGCCGACTTCGGCGAGTACCAGCGCGAGCACGACGCGTATGTCGCGGCACGGCGCGCCACGCTCGATGCCCTCGATGCGCACGGCCGCTACCAGGTCATCGAGCGCGGCTTCCTGACCAACTTCCTGTTCACCCCGCAGGACGTGGTCCTGGCGCTGGGCCAGGATGGCGTGGTCGCCAACACCATGAAGTACCTGGAGGGGCAGCCGCTCGTCGGGCTGAACCCGGACCCGGCGCGCTATGACGGAATCCTGCTGCCCTTTGCGCCGCGCGATCTGCCGATGCTGCTGCCGGAGATCCTCGCCGACCGCCGCCCGTTCAAGGACGTGACGATGGCCAAGGCGACGCTCACCGACCAGCAGGCGCTGTACGCCGTCAACGACCTGTTCATCGGCCCGAAGTCGCACACGTCCGCGCGCTACGAGATCCGCCACGGCAAGCAGGCCGAGGTCCAGTCTTCGAGCGGCGTCATCGTTTCGACCGGACTCGGATCCTCCGCGTGGATGCGCAGCGTGGTCACGGGCTCCACGGCGATCGCCGGCGCCGTCCTGCGCCGCAAGGGCGACTTCGATTATCGGCCGCTGCCGTGGGACGCGGATCACCTCCAGTTCGCCGTGCGCGAGCCGTTTCCGAGCAAGACCTCGCAGGTCGGGCTCGCGTTTGGCGAGATCGGAGCGCGCGACGCACTGAAGCTGCGTTCGCTCATGCCCGAGAACGGCGTGATATTCAGCGACGGCATCGAGGCCGATTACCTGAACTTCAACTCGGGCACCGAGGCGACGATCACCGTGGCCGAGCGGCGCGGCCGGCTCGTGGTTTAGGCCGCCGCGCGCCGCGCGCCGTTCAACGCGTACCAGTCGATGCGCCGCGTCGCAATCATCACCGCCGCGAGAAGCGCGAACAGCAGCAACGCCCCGCCGAGGAGCGAGTAGTCCTCGGCCTTGAGCAGCGCGTAGAGCATCGCGTAGAGCGAAGCGAGCGCGCCGCCGAAAGCAAGACCCAGAGAGACACTGCGCAGCACGCGCATCAGGTACACCGAGATCAGCCCGACGCAGGCGAGCGTGGCGATCAGGTACGCCCGACCAAAGGCGATGTGCTCGGAGAGCGCCGTCAGCAGCAGGAAGAACATCGCCAGCGCCAACCCGACCAGCGCGTACTGGATCGGGTGGATGGCGAGCCGGCGCAGCAGCTCGAAGAGCAGGAACGCGGCGAAAGTGAGGCCGATGAAGAGAAATCCGTACTTCGAGCCGCGCTCGAGCTGCTGGTAGAGCCCCGCGGGCTCGATGAAGGACACCGCGAGCTCGTGCCGGCTCGAGGCCCCCGGCGCGGCGTATTGCGAAAC
>JAOUGZ010000299.1 GCA_029865405.1 Betaproteobacteria bacterium | reverse complement strand
TCGCTGCGCGCCGGGTACTGGTACGAACGCTACGAAAGCGAGAACTGGATGCTGACGGGGGTCATGCCTGACACGATTCCGACCGTACTGACCTTCGGCGAACAGGCGCCGCGCTATAGCGTGCATGTGATCGCGATGTCGGTGCGATACAGGTTCTGACTGGCGGCGCCGGGCCGCGGGCGCGGCAAAGCCCTAAGCGCGCCGAAGCCCGCCAGGAAGGTTACGTCTTGGTCGCGTATTGGATCCGCATTCCCGGTGTCCGCTTTCGGCCCATCGCTGCAATTCAGATACGCTAAAGGGCAACCAGCCGCAGGATAGGAAGCCCCGCGAAGACGGCTGGAACAGGGTACGCTCGCTTCGCGAGAGGATCTAACAGGGGAGATGCGCAAGACCAGAAAGCGGGCACAGGCGACACCGCGCGACGATGCCGCGCAGTTGCGGCTCATCGCCGACAACATGCCCGCGATGTCGATCGCCTACGACGAGAAGCTGCTCTGCCTGTTCGCCAGCCAGCGCTTTGCCGAGTTCTTCGGCTTTACCACCACGAGCATCGTCGGCAAGCATCTGCGCGAGATCATCGGTGAAGGCCCCTACCAGGAGGTCAAGCCCCACTTCGACCGGGTGCTCGAGGGAAAGCGGACGGCCTACCAACGCACGCGTGTCCTCGATAGCGGCGATCCGCGCTATCTGGAAGTGGAGCTGACGCCCAACATCGGGCCGGACGGCCGCACGCGGGGGCTGTTCGCCGTGACCACCGACGTGACCGACCACAAGGTGACGGAAAAAGCGATGCGCGACAGCGAAGCCGAGCTGCGCCTGCTGACCGACAACGTGCCGGCGATGATCTCGTACATCGATCGGCAGATGAACTGCGTCTTCGCGAACAAGCGTTACGCCGACTTTTTCGGGCTGGCGGCGGCCGACGTCGTCGGCAAGCCGCTGCGCGAGATCGTCGGGGCTGCGCACTTTGCGGCGCTGCAAGCGCATTTCGCGAACGCGCTCGAGGGGCATCCGGTGTCCTTCCAATGGGACGTGCAGCGCGTGGGTGGCGCACTGCGGTGCATCGAGGTCAAGCTGGTGCCGCGGGCGTCGGATCAGGGGCCGGTATCCGGCTGCTATGCCATGGCCATCGACATCACCGAGCAGAAGCGGACCGAGGAACGCATTCAGCACGTGGCGGAGCACGACAGCCTCACCGGCCTGCCGAACCGGCTGCTGTTCAACGATCGGCTGAGCCAGGCGCTCAGTATCGCCAAACGCGACGCCGGCCAATGCGCCCTGCTCTACCTCGACCTGGACAAGTTCAAGCCGATCAATGACACCCTCGGACACGCCGCCGGCGATCAGCTGCTGAGAATGGTCGCCGGCAGAATACGCGAGCAGGTGCGTGAATCCGACACCGTGGCGCGCGTCGGGGGCGATGAGTTCACCGTGATCCTGCACGACATTTCCAGCCCGCAGAATGCCGCGACGGTGGCACAGAAGATCATCGCGGCCCTGGCAGCGCCTTTTCAGCTCGGGAGCGGTTCTCGGGAGAGCGTAGTCGGTTCGAGCATCGGCATCGCCGTCTATCCGAAGGATGGCCAGGACCACGAGACGCTCATCAAGAAGGCGGACGCGGCCATGTACCTCGCCAAGGCGCGCGGAAACAGCTTCTGTTTTTCCGGGACATAGGGAAGGCGCACATGGACGTGGAAATCGACGCGCTGGTCATCGGAGCGGGATTCGCGGGGCTGTACCAGCTGCATAGCCTGCGTGACCGCCTCGGTCTTTCCACCAGGGTGCTGGAGGCGGGCGGCGACCTCGGCGGCACCTGGTACTGGAACCGCTATCCGGGCGCGCGCTGCGACTCGGAAAGCCATGCCTATCGTTACTTCTTCTCGCGCGAGTTGAACGAGGAGTGGGAGTGGTCCGAGCGCTACCCGGGGCCGCCCGAGATCCTGCGATATCTTGGCCGGGTCGCCGAGAAATTCGACCTGCGGCGCGACATCCGCTTCGGCTGCCGCGTCGTCTCGGCGCGGTACGACGAGACGGCGAACCGGTGGCTCGTGCAGACCGATGTGGGCGAGCGATACGCCGCCACCTACCTCGTCGCCGCGGTCGGGTGTCTCTCGTCGGCGAACATCCCCGACATTCCCGGACTGGGCGAGTTCGGCGGCAGGTGGTTCCATACCGGGAAGTGGCCGCACGAAGGCGTGGATCTCGCCGGCCAGCGCGTCGGGCAGATCGGCACCGGCTCGACCGGCATCCAGGCCGCGCCGGTGATCGCGCAGACGGCGGCGCATCTCACGGTTTTCCAGCGCACCCCGACCTACAGCGTGCCGGCGCGCAACGCGCCGCTCACCCCGGAATTCAAGCGCTGGGTGCGCGAGAACCACGCGGAAATCCGCGCCATCGCCTGCTCGACGCCCAATGGGCACGCCTTTCGCATTGCCGATCGAAACGTCGCGGACGTCACGCCCGACGAGCGGCAGGCGATCTACGAGGCGGCCTGGGCAAGGGGCGGGCTGCAGTTCCGCGCCACCTTCCGCGACCTCATGACCGACCAGGCGGCGAACGACACGGCCGCGGAGTTCCTGAAAGCCCGCATCCGCGCGATCGTGCGCGACCCGAAGACCGCGGCAGCCCTCGCCGATATCGACCATCCCTACGCCACCAAGCGCCCGCCGATCGACACCGATTACTACGAGACATTCAACCGCGGCAACGTCACGCTGGTGGACCTGCGCGCAGACCCGATCGAGCGCATCACGCCGCGCGGCATCCGCACGCGCAGCGCGGAGCACGCCCTCGACATCATCGTCTTCGCCACGGGCTTCGACGCGATGACCGGCCCGCTGCTCGCGATCGACATCCGCGGTCGCGACGGCCGCGCGCTGCGCGAGGAATGGCGCGCCGGCCCGCAGACCTATCTCGGCCTGCAGGCGCCGGGATTCCCCAACTTCTTCACCATCACCGGTCCCGGCAGCCCCTCCGTGCTCACCAACATGCCCGTGGCCATCGAGCAGCACGTCGAGTGGATCACCGATTGCATCGGGTACCTGCGACAGCACGGCATCGATTCCATCGAGCCCGATCCGGAGGCAGTGCAGCGCTGGGGCGAGCACGTGAACGAGGCGGCCAATGCGACCCTGCTGAGCAAGGCGAAGCACTCGTGGTACTACGGCGCCAACGTGCCGGGCAAGCCGCGCGTCTTCATGCCCTATGCCGGCGGCCTGGCGCGCTACCGGCGCATCTGCGAGGACGTCGCGGCGAAGGGGTACGACGGGTTCTGGCTGCATCGGCGCGGCGAGCGCGAAATCCCGCGCGCCCGTGGCGGCACCGCGGGTGAATTCGCGGTTGCGCGCGGTCCCGGTGTCTGAGCCCTTGATGGATTGGTAGGCCGTGGCGGATTCGAACCGCCGACCAACGGATTAAAAGTCCGCTGCTCTACCAGCTGAGCTAACGGCCCCCATGGGAAGGGCGCGATTTTATCAGCCCTCGCCCTCCATTCGCCACCGATTCAGCGCCGATAGCGCGTCGAATCCGGTATTTTCGCGTCCGCGAAGCCGGTTTTCCGGATGCGGCACGCATCGCAGGCGCCGCACGCGCGTCCTTCCGCGTCCGGCTGATAGCAGGTCAACGTCTCGGCGGGGTCCACGCCGAGCTCGAGCGCCAGTTTCACGATTTCTTTCTTAGGCAGGTCGATGAGCGGCGCACCGATCTTGATCTTGCGTCCCTCGACCGCCGCCTTCGTCGCCAGATTGGCCATCGCCTCGTAGGCCTTCAGGTACTCGGGCCGGCAATCCGGGTAACCGGAGTAGTCGACGGCGTTCGCCCCGATGAAGATGTGCTGCGCCTGCAGGGTCTCGGCCCAGGCGAGCGCAAGGGACAGCAGGATGGTGTTGCGCGCGGGTACGTAGGTGATTGGGATTTCACCCTTCACGCCCGCGTCAGGCACCGCAAGCGACGAGTCCGTCAGCGCCGAGCCGCCGAACTGCCCCAGATCGAGCATCACCACCCGGTGCTCCACGGCCCCCAGCCGCTGCGCGACCTTCGCCGCCGCAGCCAGCTCCGCCCCGTGCCGCTGCCCGTAATCGACAGACAACGCGTAACAAGCAAAGCCCTCGCGCCGCGCCCAGGCGAGCGTGGTCGCGGAATCCAGCCCGCCCGATAGAAGAACGACGGCCTTCAGCGCTTGACCGACTGCTGCAGGCGCAGCCGCGCCTGGTCGGACGCCGTGCTGCCGGGGTACTTCGCCAGCACCTCCTGCAGCGTCGCCTGCGCCGCCTTGACGTCGCCCATTGCCTCCTGGGCGCTGGCGATGGAGAGCATCGCGTCCGCGGCCTTGGGGTCGAGGGGCCACTGGGCGACGACTTTCTGCAGCGCCGTGATGGCGTTGCGGTAGTCGCGGCGGCCCGAATAGCCCATGCCGATCCAGTACTGGGCGTTGGGCGCGAGCTTGCCGTTCGGGTACCTGGCGAGGAGCTGGCCGAGCAGATCGATCGCCGAGGAGTAGTTGCCGACCTTGAACTGGTTGAGTGCGCTCTCGTAGGCGCGCTTTTCATCCTCGGACGGACCGG
>JAOUGZ010000298.1 GCA_029865405.1 Betaproteobacteria bacterium | reverse complement strand
CTGCAGCCGTTGCGCGGCATTCTGCGCCACCACCACCCCGATCTCACCGCTGTTCAGCTCGACGACGCTGCCCACCGGGAAGTAGCCGATGCAGCGGATGAACTGCTCGACGAGCTGCGGATGAAACGTCCTGCCGCGCATCCTGAAGAGCAGGTTGAGCGCATTGGAGGGCGACATCGCCTCGGCGTACGGGCGTTTGACAGTCAGCGCATCGAAGGTATCGACGATGCCGGCCATCGCGCCCAGTACGCCGAGCGCGTCGCCCTTCACGCCGCCCGGATAGCCCGAGCCGTCGAAACGCTCGTGATGCAGTACGGCGATCCGCGCCACATCGGCCGGCAGGCCGCTGGTCGCGGCGAGGATGTCCCGGCCGCGCGCCACGTGTCCGCTAATGATCTTGAACTCCGCCGCCTCGAGCCGAGTGACTTTGTGCAGCATCTCCTGCGGCAGGTCCAGCATGCCGATGTCCTGCAGCAAGCCGGCCAGACCCGCGTGCTCGATCGCCTGCTCTTCCATGCCGAGAAAGCGAGCAAAAGCGATCATGTAGACGGAGACGTCCATGGCGCGCTCGAGCTGGTAGCCGCCACGCTTGCGCATGGCCGAAAACAGCATCAGCGCGTCCGGATTGCGCAGCATGCTCTGCGTCATGTTGCCCACGGCCGCGCGTGCCTGCGTCGATTCGAGCGTCTTGCGCACGCGCACGGCTTCAAATAGGTCGCCCATCGCTGCATGCGCGCCCTGCAACGCGCCCTGGGCTTTCGGCCATTCGCGCTCCACGGCCACGCTTTCGCGGTGCACGACGCGTCCGATGCCCGGCAGCCCGGCGAGCGGCGCGCCCGCTGGCGGGGCGGCTGCGGCCGCGTCCGCCTTGTCCGTATCGACATACACGTCGCGGCAGAGCGACCTCAGGGCATCGAGCTGCTGCTGGGTGCGCACGACGAATCCCTGGTACAGGAAGGGCGTGCCGATCCAGGGGCGATCCAGCTCCCCGACGTACATGCCGAACCGCAACTCCCCCACGGGAATCTTCTTCTTCATCGCACCGCGGACGACGCCAGCCTAGTGGCCCTGGTAGAACTTGCGCGACAGGTAGCCAATGACCTCGTCGGCGTTGCGGAAGCGTGCGTCGCGGTCCTTCTCCAGCAGCTTGTCGAACAGGCGCTGGTAGCGCTGCAAGCGCTCGGGAAGCGCGGGCGGGGGAGTATTGAGGTGGTGCAGCGCCACCTCCACCGCGGTTTCCCCCTCGAACAGGTGCGACCCCAGGATCATCTGGTACAGAAGGACGCCTGCGCTGTAGATGTCGGTGCGCAGATCGAGCGCCCTGCCCTGCACCTGTTCGGGGCTCATGTAGCGGGGGGTGCCGAGGATCTCGCCCTTGTTGGTATGGTCGATGGAGTCGATGTGCTTGGCGATGCCGAAATCGACGATCGCCAGGCTGCCGTCGGCGCGGAACATGAGGTTCTGCGGCTTCAGGTCCCGGTGCAGGATGCCCTGCTCGTGGATGTCGCCCAGCGCAAACATCAGCTCGCGGAAGATGCGCAGGGCTTCCTCAGGGGGCAGCGGCTTGTTCGCCAGGCGCTTGTTGAGATCGCCGCCGTCGAAGAATTCCATCACCAGGTAGGCGTTGCCTTCCGAGACGCCGTGCCCGTGGATGCGCGCCACGTGGCGCGTGGGAATGCGCTCGACCAGGTTGTACTCCTCGATGAAGCGCGCGAGCGAGCGCTTGTCCTGCGTGACCTCGCTCCTCAGGATCTTCACCACCAGCGGCTCGTCGTCCGACTCGCGCGACGCCAGGTACACGCGCGACATGCCGCCTTCGCCGATCAGGCGCAGCACCTTGATCCCCGGGATCTTGATCCGCGCGCCGAGGACGTGCCCTTCCATGCGCGCCGCGACCTCCGGCGGCACTGTCTTCTCGATCCTGTCGTGCGCCACATCGCGGATGGCGGTGATCAGGCGCTCCTTGGTGAGCTCCTGTTTGCGCTGGTACTCGTCCGCGCCGGCCTTCATGGCGCGCACGGCGATGATCTCGTTGCCCGCGCCGGTGAGAAAAATGATCGGCGGGCAGTCCGGGCGTTTCTTGAAGTCCGCCAGCCACTGCAGCCCGTCGCCCCGTCCCAGCATGTAATCGAGGATGATGACGTCGTAGCCGGACAGCTTGAAGCTGGCGCCCGGCTTGTCGCGCTCGAGCGGGTCGTACTCCTCGACGTCGCCGGCCGGCCACTGCTGCCGGATATAGTGCGTCAGCAGATTGCGCAGATCAGGATCGTCGTCGATGATCAGCACTCTCATACCGCCGCCGCCTCCGTCGCCTTGACGGCGAATACGGGAATCGGCTCGGTGCGACCGCGCAGCGTCACGTCACCGCGCTCGGCGACGCGATGTCCGGAGAGCAGGTGGCGGATGCGCTCGTAGACCGGCCCGCATACCAGCACCTCACCGGCCGCCGCCATTTGCATGAGCCGCGCCGCGGTATTCACCGGATTACCGATGATCGTGTAGCTCGCGTAGTGCTCGGAGCCGACGTTGCCGATGATGGCCTCGCCGGTGCAGATACCGACGCCCACGCCCAGCTCGAGCCCGTGCCGACGCTGCCAGGCAGCCGCCACCGGCGCGAAGCGGCCCACCATCCCGAGCGCCGTGCGCCAGGCGCGCTCGGCCGCATCGGGCTGCGGGAACGGCACATTGAAACCCACGAGCAGGCTGTCCCCCGCCATGTTGAAGATCGTGCCGTCATGCTGGTAGGCCGCCTCGGTGAGCACGCCAAAGTACTCGTTCAGCATGCCGACCACCGAGCCCACTTCGTTCTGCTCGGTCAGGCGCGTAAAGCCGCGCAAGTCGGCGAACAGAGCCACGACCTGGGTGCGCTGCGCGCGCCCCTGGAACGGGTCGCCTTGCTCGCCGGCGGCATCCGCGATGCGATCCGCCAGGTGCGGCGAGATGTAGCGCGAGAACGCCTTGCGGATCGCTTCCTTGCGCTGTACCTCTGCCGCCAGGCGCCGGCTCTCCAGTTCCTTTCGCGTGTCGTGCAGCCGGCGCAGCGTTTTCACGCGCGCGATCAGTTCCTCGCGCTTGACCGGCTTGGACAGGAAATCGTCAGCACCCGCTTCGATCCCGCGCACCCGGCTTTCGCTGTCCTCCAGCGAGGTCACCAGGACGACGGGGATGAGCGCGGTCGCCTCGTCGCCCTTCAGCTGGCGGCAGATATCGAATCCGCTCTCCCCGGGCATCATGACGTCGAGCAGCACCAGGTCAGGGGATGTCGCGCTCACCCGTGCCAGCGCCTCTGCGCCGTCGACGGCGGTCTCGACCGTCAGGCCTTCCTTTCTCAGGAGTCGCGCGAGAAACGCGACCATGTCGGGATCGTCGTCCACCACGAGCACGCGATAGGCCAACCGCGCAGGGGGCGCTGCGGGCCCGCCCGCGCGTTTACTCATAGACCACCTGCACCCTGGACAGATAGTCCGCGTACTCGCCGATGCAGGGCTCGATGGCACCGCGGTCGGAGTTGCGTGCGCCGTCCTCGATGCGCTTGCCGATCTCGGAAACCGTAGCGAAACCGTAGGAGTTGCCGACGCCCTTCATGCGGTGCCCGAGGTGGCGCAGCTGCTCGAAGTCCTCGCCGGCGAGCGCGGCGCGCAGCGACTCGAGCTCCTTGTGCCGGTTCTTGAAAAACACGGGAATCAGGTCCGCCAGGTCCTTGGCGACGGTGACGGTGAGGCTCGTTTTTGTCATCTGGCGGACGATTATAAAGGCTGCGCTGCAGGCCGCTGCCGGCGAGTGTCAAACCCGGTCAGGCGCCCGCACGGTTCAGTGAAAATCGCGCGACGGCGCCAGGAGCCGCCCCAGCAGCGCGCTGCGGTCGGTGAGTCGCCGGGCGATCAGATGCACTACCTCGCCGTCGCGCTCGATGCGCCCTTCGACCGCGAGCAGGCGCGCGCCCAGCAGCTCGCGGCGCTGGCGCTCGATGAGATCGCGCCACACCACCACGTTGACGCAGCCGGTCTCATCCTCGAGAGTGACGAAGATCACGCCGCTCGCCGTGTCCGGGCGCTGGCGGCAGGTCACCAGTCCCGCGGCGCACGCCCGGCTGCCGTGGGGGCGCGCTTGCACCTCGGCCGCCGGCAGCAGCCCGAGGCGGCTCAGGCGCGGGCGCAAAAGGGCCAACGGGTGCTTGCCGACGCTCAGACCGAGGCTCGCGTAATCGGCGACGATGTCCTCGCCCTCGCCGGGGGGCGGCAGGGCGAGCGCCGGCTCGTCGATCGGCGCCTCGCGCAGCACGCCCGCCGCCTGCGCGATCCCTGCCGCGGCCCAGTGCGCCTGGCGCCGGTGTCCGGCGAGGGCGGCGAGCGCGCCGCCCGCGGCCAGGCACCGCAGGTCGCGCCGATTGAGCCCGGCGCGGCGCGCGAGATCCTCTACGGAGGCGTATGCGCGTTGCGCTCGCGCCGCGCTGATCCGCTCTCCCACCGCCTGCGCCAGCCCGCCGACCATGCGCAAGCCCAGGCGCAGCGCGCCGGCCTCCAGCGTGCAATCCCAGAGGCTCGTGCCGACGTCGGGCGGCCGCAC
>JAOUGZ010000297.1 GCA_029865405.1 Betaproteobacteria bacterium | reverse complement strand
GCTGCGCGAGAGAAAGCTCAAGCTCGAGGACATCGGCCTGCTGCCCGAGGGCCGGGCGTGGCTGCTGATCGAGTTCGGCGGCGACACGCTCGAGGAGGCGATCGACAAGGCGAGCCGCCTGCGCGGCACCCTGGTCACCGACCCCGCGCAGATCGGCCGGCTGTGGGCGATACGCGAGACCGGCGCTTCGGCCACCGCGCTCAATCTCAAGGGCACGCCCGGGCCCGATCCGGTGGTGGGCTGGGAGGATGCGGCGGTGGACCCCCTGCGCCTGGGCGATTACCTGCGCGAGTTCCAGGCGCTGGTGGATCGCTGCGGCTACCGCACCTCGCTCTACGGGCATTTCGGCGACGGCTGCATCCACGCGCGCATCACCTTCGAGCTGAGAACGCCCGAGGGCCTCGCGCGCTGGCGCGGCTTCCTGCGCGAAGCCGCCGAGCTGGTGGTGAAGTACGGCGGCTCGCTCTCGGGCGAGCACGGCGACGGCCAGGCGCGCGCCGAGTTTCTGCCGGCGATGTACGGACCCGAGCTGATGCGCGCGTTCCGCGAGTTCAAGCGCATCTGGGACCCGCTGAACCGCATGAACCCCGGCAAGCTCGTGAACGCCGCGGGCGAGGTGCTGCGCGTCGACGAGAACCTGCGGCTCGGCCCGCAGTACAAGCCGGTGACGCTGCAGACGCGCTTCGCGTTCCGGAGCGACGTGGGCGACGGCTTCGCGCGCGCCGCCGAGCATTGCGTCGGCATGGGCAAGTGCCGCGCCAAGTCCGGCGGCACCATGTGCCCGAGCTATCGCGGCACGGGCGAAGAGCGCTACTCGACGCGCGGCCGCGCGCGGCTGCTCTGGGAGATGCTGCAGGGCGAGGTGATCAAGGACGGCTGGCAGAGCGACGAGGTGAAGGAAGCGCTCGACTGGTGCCTCGCCTGCAAGGGCTGCCGCAGCGACTGCCCGACGCATACCGACATGGCGGCCTACAAGGCCGAGTTCCTGTCGCACTACTACGAGAAGAAGCTCCGCCCGCCCGCGGTGCAGGCGCTGGCGCGTATCGGCGAGTGGGCGCCGCTCGCCTCGAAAGCGTCGGGCCTGGCCAACGTGCTGGGCGCGCTGGGGCGGCCGCTCGCGGGGCTGTCGGCGTCGCGGCGCATGCCGCGCCTTGCCGCGAAGAGTTTTCGCGCGCAGTTCGCGCCGCAGGGCGAGGGCGAGCGCGTGATCCTCTTCGACGACACGTTCAACGGCTACTTCCGGCCCGCGACCGCAACCGCCGCCGCACGCGTGCTCGCGCACGCGGGCTGCAAGGTAGAGCTGCCGCGCGCGCACCTGTGCTGCGGGCGGCCGTACTACGACGCCGGCATGCTCGACCAGGCGAAAGCCGCGCTCGCGCGCATTCTCGAGGCGCTCGAGCCGGAGGTGCCCGTCGTGATCCTCGAGCCCGCGTGCCTGTCGGTGTTCCGAGACGAGCTGCAGCAGTTCTTTCCCGATGACGCGCGCGCCGCGGCGCTCGCGCAAAACGTGCATTCGCTTGCCGGGTTTCTCGACGCGCGCGGCTACGCGCCGCCGCGCTTATTCGGCCGCGCGCTCGTGCAGGCGCATTGCCACCAGAAGGCGCTGTGGGGCACGGCCGCGGAGGTGAAGCTGCTGCGCGCCGCGGGCATGGAAGTCGAGGCGCCCGACACGGGCTGCTGCGGCATGGCGGGCTCTTTCGGCCTGAAGGCCGCGCACGAGGCGGCCTCGCGCCGCATCGCCGAGCTCGCGCTGCTGCCGAAGCTGCGCGCCGCGCCACCCGAGACCGTGGTGGTGGCGGACGGTTTCTCCTGCCGCGAGCAGATCGAGGGCCTGGGCGGGCGCTCGACCCAGCATCTCGCCGAGGTGCTGGCGGACGCGCTGAAATGAGGGCGCTGGTTGCCGCGGCGCTGCTCGCCGCCGGGGCGGCGCAGGCGCAGACGCCGCTCCTCGACGCGATCGCCGAGGGCAAGGAGCCGGTGGCCGCAGTCCTGGTGCTCGGCGGCAAGGTCGAGCTCGAAGCGCGCAACGACAAGCGCGAGACGCCGCTGCACCTCGCCGCGGAAAAGGGCATGCGCGCACTTACGCGGCTGCTCCTCGACGCGGGCGCGCGCGTGCGCGCGCGCACCGCGACCGGCGAGACCGCGCTGCACCACGCCGCGCTGAACGAGGATCCCGCTGTCGCGCGGCTACTGCTGGATGCAAAGGCCGATGCGCGCGCGCTGAACGACCACGGCGAATCGGCGCTGCACTGGGCAGCCTACGGCGGCAACGACCAGGTGGTCGCGCTCCTGCTCGAGCGCGGCGCGGACGCCGATGCGTGCAACCTGGACGGCAACCTGCCGCTGCACGGGGCGGCGGCGGGTGGGCACGCGAGCACGGTGCGGCTGCTTCTCGCGCGCACGCGCCATCCCGGCCTGAAGAACCTGAAAGGCCAGACCCCGCGCGACCTCGCGCTCGAGCGCGGGCACGACGAGGTGGCGCGGCTGTTCTAGCTCAGCCCTTCAAGCAGGCGCTCATGAACTTCTTGCGCTCGTCGCCCTTGAGCTGCTTGTCGCCGGCTTGCTTGTTGCAGGCCTTCATCTTCTCCTGCTGCGCGGACTGGGCCGCGGAAGGCGTCTCGCCCTTCAGGCAGGTGCTCATGAACTTCTTGCGCTCATCGCCGGCGAGCTTCTTGTCGGCCGCCTGCTTGTTGCAGCCCTTCATCCGCTCCTGCTGGGCGGCCTGCTTGGGGCTGGGCTTGTCCTGGGCCTGCGCGGGGCTGGAAACGGCGAACGCAAGGCAGAGCAGCGCGGCGAGTCTTTTCATGAATGCGATCCTTCAAAAAAGTGAGAGGGTGTTCCGGGCCGTGGCCAGGACACTCCCCCTAACGCGCGGGCCTCAGTCCGGTTGACCCAGCCCGAACCTGTTTCCAAAACAAAAACCCCGGCCGAGGCAGCCCCGGCCGGGGTTGAAGGTACTTGCCGAGCGCGAAGCTACTGCTGCTGCACCCGCAGCTCGACGCGGCGGTTGGCCGCGCGACCGCTCTCCGTCCTGTTGTCGGCTACCGGGCTGTCGGGCCCGTAGCCGCGCGCGGTGAGGTTGGCCGCGCTGACGCCCCTGGCGATGAGGTACGCCATCACGGACTCCGCGCGACGCTGCGACAGCGTGCGGTTCAGCGCCGCGGCGCCGCGGTTGTCGGTGTGCCCGGCCACTTCCACCTTCACGTTGCCGCGCTTTGCGAGCGTCGCGACCGCTTCGTCGAGGATCGCCGAGGAGCCGGAGGTCAGGGTCGCCGACCCGGTGGCGAAGGTGACGCCCTTGAGCGAGATTACCTCGCGGATTTCGCAACCATTGGCATCCACCTTGGCGCCGGCCTTGGAGCCGGGGCAGCGGTCGAGCCGGTCGACGACGCCGTCGCCGTCGCTGTCCAGCTCGCAGCCTTTCGCATCCACCTTGGCACCGCGTCCCGTGCCGGGGCAGCGATCGAGCCGGTCAACGATGCCGTCGCCGTCGCTGTCCAGCTCGCAGCCGCTGGCATCGACACGGGTGCCGGCAGGGGTGCCGGGGCAGCGATCGAGACTGTCGATTACGCCGTCACCATCCGTATCGGCAACGCGCACCACGGGAACTGGGGCGGGCGCGGGCGCCGGCGCGGCGGCCGCGGGCTTGGGCGCAGGCCGCTTCACCAGGTCCGGGTCGCACGCCTCGATCGCCTTCTCCGGCGTCCACGAGCTGGTGCGCCAGCACAGCCCGAAGCCGCTTCGCACGATCTGGCCGCGGCTGTCTGTTGCATAGGCGTCAGTGGACATGCTTTGCGCCCAGGCGCTGCCGGACGCGATCGTCAGCGCAACGAGCGCGCCGCTCGAAAACAGACTCGTAACTGATCTCAAAATAATCTCTCCTGGTACTGGAACCGATGTTTGGGTTAGCCCGTGAAGCAGGCGCGTCGACGGCGGGCGACGACGGCCTTCGAGCCGCTTTGGGGCAGGCCTGCTAACTGCAGGCTTTCGTCTTGTCTAGTTGCGAGGCCGGGCGCTGATGAAGCGAAGCCGCGGCAACTACCTTTTTAGTTTACCCCGTTGCGTCCTGCTATGGAACTGATCGAGGTCAATATCTCGGAGCAATGATCGTTTCAAACGCCCTCTCAATTCGAGATACCGGAATCAGGCAAACGCCTGCGCGAGCAGCTCGTATGAGCGCAGCCGCGTGGCGTAATCACCGGTGATGGTGAGCGCCATCAGCTCGTCGGCGCCGTAGCGCTCGGCGAGCGCGGTGAGCTCGCGCCGGCACTTCTCGGGTCCGCCGATCACCGCCCGCTCGCGCTGGCTCATGATGTACTGGCGCTCCTCGCGCGAGAACGCGTGCGCCTGGGCTTCGGCCAGCGTCGGCACCGGCGAATCCCTGCCCAGCGCCATGTGCAGGCGGCGCAGGTCGATGCAGGCGGCGAGCCGCTCGGCCTCGGCGTCGTCCGCGGCGCAGATCACGAACACGCACACGATCGCCGCGGGCGCGCGCTCGCGCGCCGAGGGCTGGAAGCGCTCGCGGTAGGCGCGCGTCACCGCGTCGCCGCCGCGCGCATTGATGAAATGGGCGAAGG
>JAOUGZ010000296.1 GCA_029865405.1 Betaproteobacteria bacterium | reverse complement strand
GGCCGCGCCCATGCCGGCACTGGGATAGATCGCGATCTGGAAGCCGAAGCGCTTGAGCGTCTCGGCCGGCAGCATCGGCGACTTGCCGGTCGGTACCATGTTGGCGAGCAGCGTCGCCTCGCCGGCGAGCTCGGCGCCGATGCGCGCGAACTCGGCCTCGCTCTCCGGCGCCTCGACGAACAGGATGTCGGCGCCGGCCTTCGCGAACGCGCGCGCGCGCCGGATCGCCTCGTCGAGACCGAGCCCGGTGCGCGCATCGGTGCGCGCCACGACGAGAAAGTCCGCGCTGCGGCGCGACTCCACCGCGACTTCGATGCGCTTGACCGCGTCGGCGAGCGGCACAACGCGGCGGTCGGGCGTGTGGCCGCATTTCTTCGGCACCTCCTGGTCCTCGATCTGGATCGCCTGCACGCCAGCCGACTCGTAGCCGCGCACGGTCTCGCGCACGTTCAGCAGGCCGCCGAAGCCGGTATCGGCGTCCGCTATCAAAGGCGTCGCGGTGCCCTGCGCAATGGTGCGTGCGCGCTCCACCATGTCGCGGTAAGTGACGAGGCCGGCGTCCGCGAGCCCCAGGTGCGAGGCCGACACCCCGTAGCCCGTCATGTAGAGCGCCTTGAAGCCAATGCGGTCCGCGATCTTCGCGGAGAACATCTCGAACACGCCCGGCGCGACGACGAACTCGCCGGCGTCGAGCAGGGCGCGAAGCGTCGGCCCCTTCATACGATGGTGACGCCGCCGTCAGCGACGATGGTCTGGCCGGTGATGAACGCGGCCGCTTCCGCGGCGAGAAACACGGCGATGGCGCCGATGTCCTTCGGCTCGCCGAGGCGTCGCAGGGGCGTGGCCGCCTCCCGCGCCTGGCGACGCTTCTCGTCTTCCCACAGGGCCCTGGCAAAGTCGGTCTTGATGAGGCCAGGGGCGATGGCATTGACGCGCACGTTCTTCGGTCCCCACTCGGCGGCGAGGTTCTTCACCAGCATGTGGTCGGCGGCCTTCGACATGCCGTAGGCGCCGATCACCGTGTTGGCGACGATGCCCCCGATCGAGCCCACGCTGATGAAGCTGCCGCCGCCGCGCTCGGCCATGCCGGGCAGCGTCAGGGCCGCCAGCCACAGCACGCTCTTGACGTTGTTCTGGAAGATCTTGTCGAAGGCCTCGTCGGGGATTTCCGCGAGCGGCCCGTAGTAGGGATTGGTCGCGGCGTTCGCCACGGCGATGTCGATGCCGCCCCAGCGCTTCGCGGTGGCGTGCACCAGCGCCTGCACCTCGCCCTTGCGCGAGACGTTGCAGGGTTGCGCCAGCACCTCGTAGCCCTGCTTCTCGAACTCGGCGCGCACCTGCTCACAGGCCTCCGCCTTGCGGCTGGACACCGCCACCCGGGCGCCGGCGCGCGCCAGCTCCTCGGCGATGGACTTGCCGATGCCGCGGGTGGAGCCGGTGACCAGCGCCACCTTCCCGCTCAGATCGAAGGGGGATTTGCTCATGATTCCTTTGATAATTCCGCTATGCGAAATATGATATGACTAAATTGACAGCGATCGGCCAACCGGTCGAATATCGAAACGCACGCAGATTGCGGGCTCCACCGCAACGACGACAACAACAGGAGACACCATGGGCGCTCTCGAGCCCGACGCACCACTTTCCCCCGCCGCACACCACTACAGCTACGAGCACGAGGGCGACCGCCAGTTTGCCACGACCCTGGCGCGCGGTCTCGAGGTGCTGCGCTGCTTTACGCCGCTCGAGCCGATGCTCGGCAACAAGGAAATTTCGGTGCGCACGGGACTCCCGAAGCCCACCGTGTCGCGCCTGACCTACACGCTCACGAAGCTCGGTTATCTGCGCCACAACATGCGGCTGGGCAAGTACCAGCTCGGCTCGGCGGTGCTGTCCATCGGCTACCCGCTCCTCGCCTCGATGAGCGTGCGCCAGATCGCGCGCCCGTTCATGAAGGAGCTCGCCGCGTACTGCAGCGGCGCGGTGTCCATGGGCATCCGCGACCGCATGAGCATGGTCTATGTCGAGTCCTGCCGCAGCGGCAACGGCATCGCCACGCTGCCCGACATCGGCACAGCCGTGCCGATCGCGCAGTCCGTGATCGGCCGCGCCTTCATCGCCTCCTGCACGCCGCCCGAGCGCGAGGCGGTGCTCAACCAGATGAAGGTGAAGGAACCCGAGATGTACCGCAAGAACCGCCCGCAGATCGACAAGGCGATGGAGGACATCCGCAACCGCGGCTTCTGCGTGTCGATCGGCGAGCTGCTGCGCGACGTGCACGCCGTCGGCGTGCCCATGCGGCGCACGGTGGACGGGGAAGTGGTGGCCTTCAACTGCGCGGTGCCCGCTTTCGTGCTGAAGAAAGGCCAGCTCGAGGAGGACATCGGGCCGCGCCTGGTGGCCATGGTGCGCAACATCGAAGCCGCCCTCGGGATGCACTGACCGCAGCCATGCCGGGACCCCTCGCCGGCATCAAGGTCCTGGAGTTCGAGGCCATCGGCCCGGGGCCGTTCGCGGGCATGCTGCTCGCCGACATGGGCGCCGACGTGCTGCTGGTGGACCGCCCGGGCGCGACCGACCTGGGCCTGAAGCGCGAGCGCTGGATGGACGTGATGCTGCGCGGTCGGCGCTCGGTGACGCTCGACCTGAAGGCGAAAGGCGCCGCCGGCGCGGCGCTGGAGCTCGTCGCGCGCGCCGATGCGCTGATTGAAGGATTCCGCCCGGGCGTCATGGAGCGCCTGGGCCTCGGGCCCGAGCCCTGCCTCAAGCGCAATCCACGGCTCGTCTACGGTCGCATGACCGGCTGGGGCCAGGACGGGCCGCTCGCGGCGCGCGCCGGCCACGACATCAACTACATCGCGCTCGCCGGGGTGCTGCACGCCATCGGCAGGAAGGGCGACGCGCCGGTGCCGCCCTTGAACCTGGTGGGCGACTTCGGCGGCGGCGGCATGCTCCTTGGGTTCGGCATTGCCTGCGGCTTGCTCAGCGCGCAGAAGACCGGCCAGGGCCAGGTCGTGGACGCGGCGATGGTCGAGGGCGCATCGCTCCTCGCCGCGATGTTCTCGGGCTTTCTCGCTGCCGGGCAATGGCGCGAGGAGCGCGGCGTCAATACGCTCGATACCGGTGCGCCGTGGTACGGCACCTACGCGACCCGGGACGGCAAGCACGTCGCCATCGGCGCGATCGAGGCCAAGTTCTATGAGGAACTGGTCGCCCGACTGGGGCTGCGGGACCTGCCGCCGCAGAACGAGCGAGCGCGCTGGCCCGAGATGCGTGCGGCGTTCGAGCAGGCCTTCAGAGCAAAGACGCGTGACGAGTGGTGCGCGGTGTTCGAGGGCTCGGACGCGTGTTTTGCGCCGGTGCTGAGCTTTTCGGAGGCGCGGCGCCATCCCCACAACGTCGCGCGGCATGGCTACGTGACGCGCGCCAAGGTCGAGCAGCCCGCGCCGGCGCCGCGCTTTTCGGCGACGCCGGCCGCCGTGCGCCGCGATCCGCCCGAGCGCGGCGCCGGCGGGCGCGAGGCGCTCGGCGACTGGGGATTCGATGCGGCCGGTATCGCGCGGCTGCGCGCCGCGGGCCTCGGCTGCGCAGACTGAAGGGGGATTCCATGCTCGGTCGACTGATGCCCCGCGAGGGCAATTTCTTCAGGCTGTTCAACGCCCACGCCGAGCGCATCGTCGAAGGCAGCCGCGAGCTCGCGGCCATGATCGGCAGCTTCAAGGAGCTGGATGCGCACGCGCAGCGCATCGACGCGGCCGAGCGCGCTGCCGACAAGCTGACCCACGAGTGCATCACCTTGTTGCACAAGACCTTCATCACGCCGTTCGACCGCGACCAGATCCACAAGCTGATCACCACCATGGACGACATCCTCGACCTGATCCAGGACGTGGCGGAGTCGGTGGCGCTCTACGACCTGCGCAGCGTCACGCCGGAAGCCAAGCAGCTCGCCGAGATCTGCCAGATGTGCTGCGAGCGCGTGAAGACCGTGGTCGGCTTGCTCACCAACGTAAAGCGCGCCGACGCCATCCTCAAGTGCTGCGAGGAGATCGACCGCCTCGAGTCCGACGCCGACCGCGTCATGCGCTCGGCGCTGTCCAAGCTGTTCCGCGAGGAAAACGATCTCAAGCAGGTGATGAAGCTGCGCGTGATCTACGACCTGC
The DNA here is from genome assembly GCA_029865405.1 of Betaproteobacteria bacterium. Next base: position 422 of record JAOUGZ010000296.1, on the reverse strand, counting down.
TGGAGACGATCACCGATCGCTGCGAGGACGTGGCCAACGTCGTCGAAGGCATCGTCCTGGAAAACTCCTGATGGACGCGGGCAGCGCGTCGCAGATCGGGCTGGGCGTAGTAATCGCGCTGGTCCTGGTGGCGCTCGTCTTCGACTTCATGAACGGCTTTCACGACGCCGCCAATTCCATCGCCACCGTGGTCTCGACGCGCGTGCTCAAGCCCTACCAGGCGGTGATGATGGCGGCGTTCTTCAATTTCGCCGCGCTGTTCGTTTTCCAGCTCAAGGTGGCAACCACCGTCGGCCGCGGCATCGTCGACCAGGGCGTGGTCGACCACCACCTGGTGTTCGGCGCGCTGGTGGGCGCCATCGTCTGGAACGTGGTCACCTGGTTGTACGGCCTGCCCTCGTCCTCCTCGCACGCGCTGATCG
>JAOUGZ010000295.1 GCA_029865405.1 Betaproteobacteria bacterium | reverse complement strand
CGCCTGCGCCATGCGACGGTCTCAGGGTCTCGTGATTTCCCGCAAGAACGAAAAGGCGCGGGAAATCACGAGATCGGCTAAAAGCTGAAAGGCGACGGATTTCGGACTCAGCACACTAGTCCTCGAGCGCCACGTCGACCAGTTGCGGCGCGAGCGTGCGCACCAGCTCTGCGGGCGCGATGCCGACGAGAAATCCGCGCCGCCCGCCGTTGACGTAGACCTTCGGCAGATCGAGGATCGAGCGCTCCAGGTACACGGCCATCCGCTTTTTCGTGCCGAACGGCGAGGTGCCGCCGATCTGGTAGCCCGAGTGGCGTTGCGCCGCTTCGGGCCGGCAGGGCTCTATGCGCTTCACGCCCGCCTGGCGCGCGAGGTTCTTCGTCGAGACCTTGCGATCCCCATGCATCAGCACGATGAGCGGCTTCGCCGTTTCATCCTGCATCACCAGCGTCTTCACCACGTCGTGCTCCGGCACGCCGAGCGCGCGCGACGACACCTCGGTGCCGCCGCGCTCGACGTAGTCGTACTCGTGCTCCGTGAAGGCGACGCGCTGCGCCTTCAGGAACACGGTGGCGGGCGTGTCAGCCACGCGGGTGGTGCTTCGCGTGCAGCGCCTTCAGGCGCTCGCGCGCGACGTGCGTGTAGATCTGGGTGGTCGAGATGTCGGCGTGCCCGAGCAGCATCTGCACCACGCGCAGGTCCGCGCCGTGATTGATGAGGTGCGTGGCGAAGGCGTGGCGCAGCACGTGCGGCGAGAGCGCCTTGCCGGGAATCGCGCTGCGGCCGTAGCGCCTGAGCAGGTGCCAGAACGCCTGCCGCGTCATGCCCGCGCCGCGCTCGGTGACGAAGAGCGCGTCGCTCGAGCGCTTTTTCAGCAGGGCAGGGCGCGAGAGAGAGAGGTAGCGCTGCACCCAGGACACCGCTTCTTCGCCGAGCGGCACGAGGCGCTCCTTGGCGCCCTTGCCGAGCACCCGCACCACGCCGGCATCGAGATTGGCCTCGAACGCCTTCAGCGCCACGAGCTCGGACACGCGCAGTCCCGCGGCGTACAGCACTTCGAGCATGGCGCGGTCGCGCAGCCCGCGCGGCGCACCCACGTCCGGCGCGGCGAGCAGCGCCTCGACGTCGGCTTCCGACAGGCTTTTGGGAAAGCGCGGCGCGCGCCGCGGCGGGTCGAGCTTCAGCGTCGGGTCGGCGGCGATCACGCGCTCGCGCAGGCAATGGCGGTAGAAGCGCTTCAGCGTCGACAGCATGCGCGCCGCGCTCGCACTGCGGCCGCGGCGCGAGGCGAGAAAGCCGAACAGGTCCTGCTCGCGCGCCTGCGCGAGCGTGCGCCCCTTCAGGAATGCGGCGAGCTGCGCCAGGTCGCGCCGGTACGCCTCGAGCGTGTTCTTCGCCAGGCCGTCCTCCAGCCACAGCGCGTCGCAAAACGCGTCGACGCGCTTCGCGTCGGCCTCGCTCAGGGCCTGAGCGCGAAGGCGTCCGCTTGCGCTTCGTGCAGGAGCAGCCAACGCTTGGCCTCGATCAGGTAGCCGTCCGTGGCGTGCGCGAAGCCGCCGATGCCGTCGGCGGCCACGACGCGATGGCAGGGAATGACGATCGGCAGGCGGTTGTCGCCGCAGGCCTGGCCCACGGCACGCGCCTCGCCGCCGAGCTCGCGGGCGAGCTCGCCGTAGGTGCGCGTATGCCCGCGCGGGATGGCGCACATGGCGTTCCATACGGCTCTCTGGAACGGCGTGCCCTCTATGGCGAGCGGCAGGTCGAACGGCGCATCGGGATCGTCGCGATAGCGCTCGAGCTGGCGCGCCGCGCGCTCGGCGAGGGCGTTCTGCGGCTTGACCGCGCTCGCCGTGGGCGGCAGGTAGCGGATCCCGGCGATGCGCGCTTCGCGCACCGTCACCGCCACTTTCATCTTCGGAAAAGCGAGGACTACGTCGTACATAGCTTCTCGATCTTCGCCAGCAGATCCTCCGGCACGTCGATGCCTTCGCGCGCCCGGCGCTTTTCGGCAGCGAAGCGCCTCGCACCGGGCAGGCGCACGCCCTCGTCCGCGAGCATCGCGCGCACCACGGTCTCCACCCGCTCCAGGTACTTCTCCGTCCCGGCGAGCGCCGCCGGATCGATGGCGAGAAACGCCTGCCCGATTCTCGGCTTGTTGCCCTGCTCGGCGAAGAACGAATCGGCTTCGGGTCCGATCGCGGCGCCGGTCAGCGAAGTGCACACGAGTTCGAAGGCGAGCGCCAGCATCGCACCCTTCGACCCGCCGATGGGAAAGAGGCTCCCGCGCTCGATGGCTTCCTTCGGATCGGTCGTCGGTTCGCCGTCGCGATCGAGCGCCCAGCCCTCCGGAATGCGCTCGCCCTTTTGCATCGCTACCATGATCTTGCCGCGCGCCACGGTCGTGAGCGCGAGGTCGACGACGATCGGATCCGCGTCCCGGCGCGGGAAGGCAAAGGCGACGGGATCGGTGCCAAAGAGCGCCTTTTTCCCGCCCCAGGCCGGGATCGCGGCCGGCGAATTGGTGAACGCCACGCCCACCAGCCCGGCCGTCGCCACATCGAGGAGGTGGATGCCGAGCACGCCGACGTGCGCGCTGTTGCGGATGCCGGCAAAACCGATGCCGTTCGCGCGTGCGCGCCGGATCACTTGCGCGATGGCGAGGGCGCAGGACTCGTACGGCAGGCCGTCGGCGTTGTCGATGAGGCACACGGCCGCCTTTTGCGCCACGATACTGGGCCGCGCGGCGCCGTCGGCGCGCCGGTTTCGCAGCATCGAGCAGTAGAACGGCACGCGCGACATGCCGTGCGTGGGCAGGCCCTGCTGCTCGGCGCGCAGCAGATGCTGCGCCGCGGCGTCGGCCATTGCGTCATGCGCACCCGCCCGCAGCAGCGCCTGCTTCGCCAGATGGAACAGTTCGCGCGCATTCTTCTTCATAATGACGATTCTAACCGCTGGTTTTTCAGGAGGAGGACGCATGGGCAGCATGATCGAATTGAAGGCGGCCGACGGCCACAAGCTCGCCGCGTATCGCGCGGAACCGTCCGGCAAGCCGCGCGGCGCCGTGGTGCTGATCCAGGAGATTTTCGGCGTCAACAAGCACATCAAGGCGGTCGCCGACGGCTACGCGGCCGACGGCTACCTCGTCATCGCGCCGGCGATGTTCGACCGCATGCAGCGCGGCTACGATACCGGCTACACGCCGCCCGAGATCGAGGCCGGCCGCGCGCTCATGCAGAAGGCGGACTGGAAGCAGACCATGCAGGACGCTGCGGCGGCCGTCGAGATCGCCAGGGCCGCGGGTAAAGTCGGCATCGTCGGCTACTGCTGGGGCGGGACGGTGACTTGGGTGGCGGCGGCGCGGCTCTCAGGCCTGGCGTGCGCGGTGCCGTACTACGGCGGCGGCATGCCGGGCTTCATCGGCGAAAAGCCCAAGTGCCCGACGATGTGCCACTTCGGCGAGCAGGACCAGACGCCGAGCCTCGCGCAGGCGAAGGAAATCGCCAAGGCGCATCCGGAGATCACGGCGCATTACTACAAGGGTGCCGGCCACGGCTTCAACTGCGATCACCGGCCCTCGTTCAACGCCGAGGCTTCCAAGCTCGCGCGTAGCCGCACGCTCGAGTTCTTCAGGAAGCACCTCGGGTAAGGAGCGACGCGCCCGGCCGCACGCGCGTGAAGGCGACCGGCTTCATCGTCACCCCGGCGCCCGCACGCACGCTCGAGTAGGCCGAGCGCTCGAGCGCGCCCGCCTCGGGGAAGTCCTCGCGGAAATGCGCGCCGCGCGAGTCTTCGCGCGCGAGCGCGGCCTGCGCGATGATCTCGCTCGTTGCGACGAGGCTTTGCAGGTTCAGCCAGTCGTGCCAGCTGAGGTTGAACGCGCGATCGGCATCGGCGATGCCGAAATGCGCCAGCTCATCGCCGATCGCCGCCAGCTCGGCCAAGGCACCCCGCAATCCCGCGGCGTCGCGGATGATGCCGACTTTCTCCCACATCACGTCCTGCAGCCGCTCGCGCAGCGGCTCGAGCGAGCCGTGGGACGACGCAGTGCGCGGCTCGCAGCGCTCCACCGCGGCGACGAGCGCCGCCTGGTCCGGCTCGCGCAGCGCGCCCTCCTTCGCCACCCACGCCGCCATGGTGTCGCCCGCCACCGCGCCGAACACGGTGGAGTTGGCGACGCCGTTGCCGCCCAGGCGGTTGGCGCCGTGCACGCCGCCCGCGTCCTCGCCGGCGACAAACAGGCCCGGCAGCGCAGTGCTGCAATCCAGGCCGAACTCGACGCCGCCCATCATGTAGTGCGCCGTCGGCACCACTTCGACGAGGCCGCCGGCGAGGTCGAAGCCGCAGTCGGCGCAGCGCTCCACCATGCCCTTGAAGTTCTGCGCCACTTTGTCGGGGCCGAGGTGCGCCATCGAAATGTAGAGACCGCCGTTCGGCGTGACGCGGCCCTTGCGCATCTCCGACACCATGGCGCGCGAGACGAAGTCGCGCGTCGCGCGCTCGGCGAGCGGGTCGTACTTCGGCATGAAGCGTTCCTTCGCGCCGTTCAGCAGGTAGCCGCCCGCGCCGCGCAGCCCCTCCTCCAGCACCGTGCCGGTCATGCGCG
>JAOUGZ010000294.1 GCA_029865405.1 Betaproteobacteria bacterium | reverse complement strand
GGGCCGCACGTGCAGCAGAAGGGCTCGCTCGTCGACGAGGACAAGACGCGCTTCGACTTCGCCCACGACAAGCCGATGAGCGAGGCGGAGATCCGGCGCATCGAGGCGCAGGTCAATGCCGAGATCCTGCAGAACGCGCCGACCCGGGCGCAGATCATGCCGATCGAGGACGCCAAGCGCTCGGGCGCGGTGATGCTCTTTGGCGAGAAGTACGGCGACGAGGTGCGCGTGCTGGACATCGGCAGCTCGCGCGAGTTCTGCGGCGGCACGCACGTGGCGCGCACCGGCGACATCGGCCTGTTCAAGATCGTCGAGCAGTCGGCGGTGGCGGCGGGCGTGCGCCGGGTGGAGGCGAAGACCGGGGAGGGCGCGCTCGCCTGGGTGCAGGCGCAGGAAGCGAAGCTGCGCCAGGCAGCCGCCGCGCTCAAGGCGCCGGTGGACGACGTCGAGGCGAAGATTGCGCAGGTCCTGGACAACGTGCGCTCGCTGGAGCGCGAGCTCTCGAAATTGAAGTCCCGGCTTGCCTCGGGGCAGGGCAGCGACCTCGCCGGCCAGGCGGTGGCGGTGAAGGGCATGAAGGTGGTGGCGGCCACGCTCGACGGTGCGGATGCGAAGACGCTGCGCGAGGCGGTCGACCGGCTGAAGGACCAGTTGAAGAGCGCGGCCATCGTGCTGGGCGCGGTCGCCGACGGCAAGGTGGCGCTCATCGCCGGCGTCACGCCGGATCTCACCGGCAAGGTGAAGGCGGGTGAGCTCGTCAACTTCGTCGCCCAGCAGGTGGGCGGCAAGGGCGGCGGGCGCCCCGACATGGCGCAGGCCGGCGGCACCGAGCCCGCCAAGCTGCCCGCAGCCCTGGAATCGGTGAAAGCGTGGATCGAGGAGCGGGTCTAGACATCGTGGAGGCACGCATGAAGCGAAGAATGGTCCTTGCCGGGATGCTCGCGCTGCCGGCCCTCGCGCTCGCGCACCATGGCTGGAGCGAGTACGACTCGACGAAGCTGCTCAGGCTCTCGGGCAAGATCGTCGAGTACGGCTACGAGCATCCGCACGGGCACGTGCGCCTGGAAACGCCGGGCAAGGTCTGGTGGTGCGTGCTCGCGCCCCCCTCGCGCATGCAGAACCGCGGCCTGGAGAAGGGGATGCTCAAGCCGGGCGTCATGGTGACGCTCGAGGGCTACGCCAACCGCGACAAGCCCGAGGAGATGCGCGCCGAGCGCATCACCATCGGCGGCAAGACCGTCGAGCTGAGGTAAGGCATGGCCCCCGTGGGCGCGATCGAGGCGAGCGCGCTCGCGGTGGCGATGCGCCAGTCGCTGTGGCTCTATCCGATCGTCGAGATCGTGCACCTCACCGGCATCGCGGTGCTGGTCGGCTCGATCGCCATGCTCGACCTGCGCCTGCTCGGGCTGTCGCGGGCGGTGTCGGTGAAGCGGCTCGCCGCGCACATCCTCCCCTGGACCGCGGGCGCGTTCCTGCTCATCGTGCCGAGCGGCCTGATGATGTTCATGGCGCACGCGGGCGACTTCATCCAGAGCGACGTCTTCGCCCTGAAGATGAGCCTGATCCTCGCCGCCGGCGCGAACGCGGGCGTGTTCCACGCCGGCGCGTACCGCGGCGCAGCCGCCTGGGACGTCGAGCGCATGCCGCCGCCGGCGGCGCGCATCGCCGCGGGCCTGTCGCTCGCGCTCTGGGTGTCGGTGCTCGCCTGCGGGCGGCTGCTCGCCTACACCTAGAAGCCGATCCTGCGCTTCAGGCCGCGCGCGTCGGTTACGTCCTCGGCGCTGAGCTCGGCGCGGCCGGCGATCTTGGCGTTGCCGAAGGCGGCGAGCACGGCGCGGCGCATCTCGCGTGGCGAGAGCGCGGCGAGCTTGTCCAGCACCGCCGCCGCGGGCACCTCCGGAAAGCGCTTGCCCCAATCGTGCGCGCAACGGATCTCGCGATAGATGGCGAGCGCGATGCGCGCGGCGCCTTCGGCGTCCGGCGGATCGATCTCGTAGACATGCATGCGGTTGAGGATCGGCTCGGGGATGCGCGAGGCGTCGTTGGCGGTGGCGAACCACACCGCGCCCGAAGCGTCGATCGGGATCTCGGCGAACTCGTCGACGAAGCGCATCGCAGTGTCGGCCTCGAGCAGCCCGTAGAGCGCGCCGAGCGGATCGTACTGGCCGTCGGCGCTCGTCTTGTCGAGCTCGTCCACCACCATCACGGGGTTGGCGTAGTCGCCGTTCAGGAAGGTCTCGAACACCTTGCCGGGCTTGGCGTTCTTCCACTGCGAGGAGGCGCCGCCCAGGATCCAGCCGGCGGTGAGCGAGCTCATCGGCACGAAGCCGAAGCCGGTGCCCAGCAGCTGCGCGATGCGCCGCGCGAAATGCGTCTTGCCGATGCCCGGCGCGCCGAGCAGCAGCATCGGCGGCAGCTCGACCGCGTCCTCGGAGTCCATGCACAGCGCGAGCTGCTTGCGGATGTCTTCGAGCACGCGGGCGAAGTTGGGCAGGCCCTCGAACAGCTCGTCCATCGCCGGCATCGCCGAGGGCTTGACGGTGAAGCGCTGCCCGCCGACGCGCAGCATCTTGTCGTAGAGCGCGCGCAGCGCCTCGTTGGCGCTGGGCGAGAGCGCGTGCAGCGCTTTCTCCACGGCGGGCACATCGTAGACGTCCTTGAAGCCCGCGATCGGAATAGCCATGCTTGCCGACATTCGTGCCTCCTTGCTGCTGTTCTTGTCGCCGGTACCGCTATCCGAGCGAAGACGCTAGCAGACGTGGAATAGCGTAGCAAGTCTCGCGCCCGCGTTCTGGCAGTCCGTTCGAGCGAGTGCTAGATTGCCGCCATACCTTCCTTTCGACCCGAAATGACGCCCGAGGTTTTCAACGGCCGCTGGCACCCGCCGGGCCTGCCCGGCCTGCAGATCCTGACGATGGACGAGCCGGGCGTGGAGAGCCGCCTCGACGTCCTCTGGCCCGCGCAGTAGACAATTTTCGTCACCCATGCTTCAATCCCCGCCCATGACCCGCTGGCATGCCGGCTTTTACTTCTTCTTTCCGCGCCCTCTGGCGGAGGAGATCGGCTAGCCGCGCAACCCGCGAACCCGAGAAACCGCCAGAGCAGTGATGCCTGGCGGTTTTTTTATTTCCGAGAGCCCGCCCATGACCACACCCCTCGACTCCTTCCTCGGTTCCGTCCCCGCGGACAAGACCTCGCTCACCGACGACGAGCGCATCGAGAACATCGTTCCGCTGCCCCCGCCCGAGAGCCTGATCCGCTTCTTCCCGATCCAGGGCACGCCGGTCGAGGCGCTGATCACGGACACGCGGCGCAAGGTGCGCGACATCCTGCACGGCAAGTCCGACCGTCTCCTGGTGGTGATCGGGCCGTGCTCGATCCACGACCCGCAGGCGGCGCTGGAGTACGCCGGGCGCCTCGCTGCAGAGCGGCGCCTGCACGAGGGCGAACTCGAGATCCTGATGCGCGTGTACTTCGAGAAGCCGCGCACCACCGTGGGCTGGAAGGGCCTGATCAACGATCCGTACCTCGACGGCAGCTTCCGCATCAACGAGGGCCTGAGGATCGCGCGCGACCTCCTCGTGCGCATCAACCAGGCGGGCGTGCCCGCGGGCTGCGAGTTCCTCGACGTCATCTCGCCGCAGTACCTGGGCGACCTGGTGAGCTGGGGGGCGATCGGCGCGCGCACCACCGAATCGCAGGTGCACCGCGAGCTCGCCTCGGGGCTCTCGGCCCCGGTCGGCTTCAAGAACGGCACCGACGGCAACGTGAAGATCGCGGTCGACGCGATCCTCGCCGCGGGCCAGAAGCACCATTTCCTCTCGGTGCACAAGACCGGGCAGGTGGCGATCGTGCAGACGCGCGGCAACGACGATTGCCACATCATCCTGCGCGGCGGGAAGCAGCCGAACTACGACGCGGCGAGCGTCGCCGCGGCCTGCGCCGAGCTCGCCAAGGCGAAGCTCCCCGAGTGGCTGATGGTCGACTGCTCGCACGCCAACGCCGCCAAGCAGTACAAGCGCCAGCTCGACGTGACGCGCGAACTCGCGGCGCAGGTCGCGGGCGGCGAGCGGCGCATCGTCGGCACGATGGTCGAGTCGCATCTCGTGGAAGGGCGCCAGGAGCTCGCGCCCGGCAAGGCGCTGCAGTACGGCCAGAGCGTCACCGACCCCTGCCTGGGCTGGAAGGATTCGATCGAGGTGCTCGAGAGCCTCGCCGGCGCGGTGAAGGAGCGCAGGAAGCACGCGAAACGCGGCTAGCGGCGTCCCTATAGAATCCCCGCCGTGGTGTCACTCAGGCCGCGGCAATGGTTCTGGCTCGCGCTCGCCGCGACGCTCGCGTTCCGCTTTTGGCTCGGTGCGGCGTTCCCGATCACCGGCGATGAGGCGTACTTCGTCCTGTGGGGCCGGCGGCCGGACCTCGGCTTCTACGACCATCCGCCGATGATCGGGTGGCTGCTCGCGCCCCTGCTCGCCGTGTCGCAGGCCGAATGGTTCGTGCGCCTGCCCGCGATCCTGCTGCCGGCAGCGCTCGCGCTGCTCGTGCGCCACGCGCTCGCCGCCTGGTTCGCGCGCGACGCCGAGACCGCCGACCTGGCCGGGCTCGTAGTGC
>JAOUGZ010000293.1 GCA_029865405.1 Betaproteobacteria bacterium | reverse complement strand
CGTTCGGGCGCAGCGCGAAGGACACGCGCATCGTCGAGGAGCTCTACGAGCACACGATCGACGTCATCCTGCGCGCCGAGGCGCTCGGCGGCTGGCGGCCGCTGGAGGACCGGCACATCTTCGACATCGAATACTGGGACCTGGAGCAGGCCAAGCTGCGCAAGGGCGGCACGCCGCCCGCGTTCGCCGGCGAGGTCGCGCTCGTCACCGGTGCCGCCTCCGGCATCGGCAAGGCCTGCGTGGAGTCGCTGCTCAAGCGCGGCGCAGCGGTGCTCGGCCTCGACCGCAATACGGCGATCGAGACCCTGTTCAACCGCCCGGACTACCTCGGCATGGTCTGCGACCTGACCGATGCCTCGGCGATCGACCGCGCGGTCACGGCCGGGGTGCGGCGCTTCGGCGGCGTCGACATGCTGGTGCTCAACGCCGGGATCTTCCCCTCCTCCGCGCCCATCCAGACGCTCTCGACCGAGTCCTGGCGCAGCGCCATGTCGGTGAACGTGGAGAGCAATCTCCTCGTCATGCAGGCGGTGCATCCGCTGCTCGCGCTCGCGCCGCGCGGCGGGCGCGTGGTGGTCATCGGCTCGAAGAACGTGCCTGCGCCCGGTCCCGGCGCGGCCGCCTACTCGGCGTCCAAGGCGGCCCTCAACCAGCTCGCGCGCGTCGCGGCGCTGGAATGGGCCAAGGAAGGCATCCGCGTGAACACGATCCACCCCAACGCGGTCTACGACACGGCGCTGTGGACCAAGGAGGTGCTCGCCTCGCGCGCCAAGGCCTACAACATGACCGTCGAGCAATACCGCAGGAACAATCTTCTCAGGACCGAGGTGTCGTCCCGGGACGTGGCCGAGCTTGCCGCCGAGATGTGCGGCGCGCTCTTCGCCAAGACGACGGCGGCGCAGGTGCCGGTGGACGGCGGCACCGAGAAGCTGGTGTGACGGTCGAGTCGCTGCGCTGGAAAGGCGACCGGCTGGAAGTGCTCGACCAGCGCCTGTTGCCGGACCGGGTCGAGTACCTGACCTGCCGCACGGCGGCCGAGGTTGCCGAGGCGATTCGCGGCATGGCGGTGCGTGGTGCGCCGGCCATCGGCTGCGCGGCCGCGTTCGGCATTGCACTGGAGCCGAAGGAGACGTCGTACGACATCCTCGCAAGGAGTCGCCCGACGGCGGTCAACCTGTTCTGGGCGCTCGAGCGCATGCGCCGCGCGCAGGACAAGCGCGCCGAAGCCGAGGCGATCTTCGCGGAGGACCTGGAAGTCAATCGCGCCATCGGCGCCAACGGCGCGAAGCTCATCCCCCCGGGCGCGCGCATCCTTACCTACTGCAACACCGGCGCCTTGGCGACCGCGGGCCACGGTACCGCACTCGGCGTCATCCGCTCGGCGAAGGACAAGGGGATCTCGGTCATCGCCTGCGAGACCCGGCCCTATCTCCAGGGCGCGCGCCTCACGACCTGGGAATGCGCACAGGAAGGTATTCCCTGCACGCTCATCGCCGACAACATGGCGGGGCACCTGATGAGCCGCGGCGAGGTCGATGTCGTCATCGTGGGCGCCGACCGCATCGCCGCCAATGGCGACACGGCGAACAAGATCGGCACGTACACCCTCGCCGTCCTCGCGCAGCGCCATGGCCTGCCGTTCTATGTCGCGGCGCCGCTGTCCACCTTCGATGCAAAGACCGCGGACGGCGCGCACATTCCCATCGAGGAACGCGCTGCTTCCGAGATGACCGGCTATCGTGCGCAGCGCTGGGCACCCGAAGGGGTGGCAGTGAAGAATCCGGCATTCGACGTGACGCCGGCGGAGCTGATTACCGCCATCATCTGCGAGAAGGCGGTCGTGCGCTCGCCGAACCGCGAGCGCCTTCAGCCCCTGATCTCGACTTCCGCGTAAGGCGGCACGAGCTCGAACAGCTCGGCCACATCCGCATTGCGCATGCGGATGCAGCCATGCGAGCCGGGCGTGCCCATCTCGGCGCTGTCGGGCGCGCCGTGGATGTAGATCATGCGCCGCATGGTGTCGACGTCGCCGAGGCGGTTCCTGCCGACCTCGCAGCCCGAGAGCCACAGGATGCGCGTCAGCATCCAGTCGCGCCCGGGATACTTCGCGTGCAGCGCCGGGCTCCAGACCTCGCCCGTGGGCCGGCGCCGGACGAACACCGCGCCAAGCGGCTGGCCGGCGCCGATCCTGGCGCGCACGATGTGCCGCCCGCGCGGCGTGCAGAAACTGCCATTCAGTTCGCCGAGGCCGTTCTTCGCCGTCGACACGGGATAGCGCCGTCCGTCCGGCAGGCGCAGCTCCTGGCGCGCGACGTCGATATCGATCCTCATCGGCGCGCGGCGAAAAAGCGGCTCAGCGCCTCGCTGCATTCCTTCTCCAGAACTCCGCCTTGCAGTTTCGCGTGGTGGTTGAATCGCGACAGGAAGAGCTCACTCGCCCCGGTCTTCGGTTCACGGGCGCCGTACACCACCCGCGCGATACGCGCGTGGAAGATCGCGCCCGCGCACATCGCGCAGGGTTCCATGGTGACGTACAGCGTCGCCCCCGTGAGCCGGTAATTGCCCGTTGCCCTGCCTGCGGCGCGGATCGCCTCGATCTCGGCGTGCGAGCTGGCGTCGTGCGTGGACAGGGGCCGGTTCCAGCCTTCGCCGACGACCTTTGCGTCCATGACGACCAGCGCGCCGACCGGCACCTCGCCCTCGGCCTGCCGGGCGAGCTCGAGGGCGCGGCGCATGTACTGCTCGTCCGGGGTGTCCATGGTCGCGTAAGATCGGGCCGCGTGAAGCACAGATGATAGAGCCAATCCTCCTCGCTGCGGCGCGCGTTTCCACGTTCGTGGGACAGCAGCCGCTGACCAACGCCAGCGGTTTTTTCTTCGAGCGCGGCGAGCGGCTGTTCCTCGTGACCAGCCGGCACGTGATGGTCGACGAGCCGAGCCAGCATTTCCCGGACCGCATCGAGATTGAATTGCATACCGATCCGGATGATCTCGGCAGATCCACCGGCTTTTCGATTCCGCTGTACCGCGACGGCAAGAGCGTATGGCGCCAAGGCGTCGACACCGCGGGGGAAATCGACGTGGCGGTGGTGGAACTGGAACGCGACGCCCTGCCCGATCCGCTCCTGTTTCGCGCCTTCACGACCGCACACCTGTACGACCCGAAGGAGCAGGTGGAAGTCGGCAGCTCGCTGCTGATCGTGGGCTTTCCGCTGGGTTTTCACGACACGCTGCACCATATGCCGGTAGTGCGCCGGGCAGTGCTCGCGTCCTCATTCGGTCTGCGCTTTGGCGGCGCGGGCTACTTTCTCACCGATGCGCGTACGCATCGGGGTACCAGTGGCGCGCCGGTCGTGTTGCGCGTTGTGGCCGACAATCCGGCGCTGGGTGACCTGCCGTGGAAGCTGCTCGGTGTACATTCATCGCGCCTCGACGCTGGATCGCGCGACCGTGAGGTGGATGAGGCGCTCGGCTTGAACAGCGCCTGGTACGCCGACATCCTGCTGACGCTGACCGAAAGCTGAGCCTCAGCGCTTCAGCGGGAAGAACTCCACCGGCGTCATGAGGCGGTTCTCCTGCGCGTCCAGCGCGCCGAGCCTGGCGCTTTCCTGCGTGTACGCGACCCACTCGGCGTCGGCCCACATGGCGGCGCGGCGCTTCTCGCGGTCGGCCGCGTTCTCGTAGACCCAGATGTGGATGTACTGGTTGACGTTGCCGCTTTCGGTGACCAGGTACGCGAGGGGCTGGCCGAGGTGCCGGGTCTGCGGGGCCTTGCCCAGCTTCTCGTACAGCGCCAGATGCGCCTTGATCGTTCCTGGCCGGCAGGTATAGGTGCGGACGTCGAGCAGCATTGAGGATCTCCTCCTTGGTTAGCGGAAACGGCGCGGCTGTCGGCACCACACGCCCGAGAGGTCCGGGTCGAGCCAGGACACGCCGATCGCCCAGATGCCGCCGATCAGGGCGGTGACGCCAAACCACCAGGCACGCTCCAGTGCATGAGCGGAGACCGTGTCGTCCCCGCCGAGCATCGCGTAGGCGCCGATGGCGACAAAGCCGATGCCGGCCAGGGTGCCCAGGCAGCGGATGGCAAACTGGTTTGTGTAGAGGCGCACGCTGGCAGGATACTCCGGCATGGCCAGAACGCTCGTCGGTATCGCCAGTGCCGCGCTCCTGGGATGCGCGCCGCAGGCGCCGGACCCGCAGGACGCGGATGTCCTCTACCTGCCGACCCCGCCCGCCGTGGTGCAGGCGATGCTCGGCCTGGCCGAGGTGCGCGCGGGCGACGTGCTGTACGACCTCGGCGCCGGCGACGGCCGCATCGTCATCGCGGCGGCGCGGCGCTACGGGATCCGGGCGGTCGGCATCGAGCTCGACGCGCGCAAGGTCGCCGAGGCGCGCGCCAACGTCGCGCGCGCTGGCCTCACCGGCCGCGTGGAGATCCGGCACGGGGATCTGTTCGACGCCGACCTCGGCGAAGCGAGCGTCGTCACGCTGTTCCTGTTCCCGGAGATCAACGCGCGGCTCGCGCCCAAGCTGCGGCGCGAGCTGCCGCCCGGGGCGCGCATCGTGTCGCACCGCTTCGGCCTGGGGGACTGGGAGCCCGAGCGGCGCGTCGACGCCCTC